>JAFVTZ010000085.1 GCA_017502965.1 Clostridia bacterium | reverse complement strand
GCTGTTTCCTGAAAGAAGACCGCAGACAAGACCTGAAATTACCGCTAAAACAAATCCGCTTATAATGTTTCCGAGCGAGACTCCTACCGCTTTCCAGAAAAATTCCTTTGTCGCACAACTGAAAAGTTCTTTTACGGCATCCAAAGGCAGGGGGATTGCAAACAAAAGATTACGGTTGGCTAAACTTGCCGCTATATGCCACAGCAGGACCCAGAAAAAAATGGATCCTGCCGAGAAAACTGCTTTTTTAAAATTAACCTTCATAATAGAAACCGTCTTCGGGTAACTTTCCGCCTACAGCGGTTTTATCTGCATTAAAGAGAACATTAAGATAACCCGAAAGTTTTGTTTTCATTTCATTTCCGCTTATAAAGCAAAGGTTGCAGTTGGGAATTGCTTTTTTAGCGATTGCGGCTTTTGCTACTATGCCGTAGGTCTCGCAGAGAGCGGCAGTGCCGTCGATATCTTTGTTTGCAGCTTCTACAGATGCTTTGTATTCTTCCATAAACTTGTCAACAGTAGCCTTGTTTTCTTTAAGATACTCGTTTCTGACTACAACACATCCCATCATAAGAGCAGAACCGTCACCCAGTTTCTCCCATTCGTCTGTAAGGTCGATTGCAATTTTTGCTTTGGGATTCTGAACGGTGAGGGTGGTAGCAACAGGCTGGGGAGCAATTATTACGGCTGTGGGGTCGTTTGCCCATACTGTCAGCAATTCAGTACCCTCTGCTTTGAATTCTAAAGTAAGGTCTGTGTCTTTTTTGATACCGTTTTTCTCGAAAAGGTAGTTTATGATATATTCGGGGTTAGAGCCCTGACCTGTGGTATAAACCTTTTTACCTTTAAGGTCTGCAAGGCTTGTCACTTCAACACCTTCGGGGGTTACGACATTTAAAACACCCAATGTGTTTACGGCAAGAATTGAGATACCGCCGTTTGTTTTATTGTAAAGTTTAGCAGCAAGGTTAGTTGCAATAGCGGCAATATCAGCCTCGCCGTTTGAAATTTTAGCAACAACTTCGTCAGGTTTTGCTACAACGGTTACATTGTAGTTTACGGCTGTTTCCTTTTTATCGGCTTTGGATTTAAGGTTTGCTGCGCCTATACCTGTAGGTCCCGAAAGGACATAAACATTAGCGTCAGCATAAGTTACTTCAGAATTCTGAGGTATACTGCTGTCAGTATTCTGAGGCTCAGTGCCGCAGGCTGCAAGACCGAATACCATTATGATTGCTAAAATCAGACTAAGAATTTTTTTCATTTTTTATCACCTTTATTCTGTTATTTTCCCGTACAATATTTCCGCCTCTTTCAAGTGTATCAAGACTACGGTAGAGGGATGCTCTGCCAAGTCCTAACATTTTTGAAAGCAGGGTCATACTTTTCGGGAGTTGAGCATACCCTTCGCTGTCAGCAGAGGAAGTAAGGTATTTCATTACCGTATCTTCAGCATTCTGGCAGGAAAGCAGGCTCATTTTTTTATTAAGGAAACGCACTTTCTCGGAAAGGAATTTTATATAGTTGAGAGATGTGACGGGATATTCAAGAAATATTTTTTTCAGTTGTTCTTCGGTTATAAACATAACCTCAATATCCGTCTTGGCAACCACTGTACTTACATATCTTTCGCCCCCGAAAACTGCTGCTGCGCCAAAGCAGGAACCGCTTTCAAAGGTTTTGATATGAACATCAGAGTTATTATCGCAAAGGGCAAATGCACACCCTTTTACAATAAAACCTATGGCATTTTCAAAGTGTTCGGCAGAGTAGATTATCTCATCCTTTTTAAAGAATTTGGAATGGGAAAAACCTTTAATGATTTTTTCTTTTTCTGCAACACTCAGTCCCTCAAATAAAAACAAATTTTCCGTCAGTAGCACCTACCTTTAAAAACTGTCTCATTTGAGACAACTTTATTATAACACATATTCAGAGATTGTCAATAGTTTGTCAAACTTTTTTTATAAAAAAGACTGCCACTCTTGAAACTTAATGTGACAGCCTGAAAAAATTATTCTTCTTTTCGTTTTTCAACCTCTTCGGGGGAGTAGTAGTTTTTCTCGAAAATAAAATCGTTTATTTCCTTTTTGGCATCATCGAGATTATAGGAATATATCCACGCGCCTTTGGAAATCATTCCTTTTGCGGGTACATTATCGTTAGGGATGCTCAGTTGTTCAAACTCAGGTGCAGAGAAAACTGCCCATATTCCCAAATCCATTATACTCTTGGTATCAAGCGAGGTTTCACATTCTTGAAGCACCATATTTGCAAGTTCGGGAAGTTTCAAAGGATTTAAAGACTTTACTTCGCTGAACATTGCAGTAAGCACTTCTTTTTGACGGTTTCCGCGTTCAATATCACCGTCAGTATGGCGGATTCTGGCATAACATACCGCCTGTGCACCTGTCAGTTTCTGAACTCCTGCGCTCTTTAAATATTCGCAGGGGATATCTCCGAAATCGGTTGTGGGTATAACATAGGAATTAAGTTCTTTGAATTCTTCTTCGCTTACATCCAATGTCACT
>JAFVTZ010000084.1 GCA_017502965.1 Clostridia bacterium | reverse complement strand
CGGCAACCGTAAAAAACTGCTACATTTGTTTTCATTTTTTATCACCTAATTCAAATAATTGTCGGGAAGGTCGTTCTCGATTAAAAGAACTGTATTGCTGTTTGCAAATTTTGAATAAATATCCATAGCCTCTTTGAAACTTGAGGCTACAAACATATCGGATTTGTTAAAATCTGTAGTATTTACCGCATCAACCATCGGTTTTGAGCGGTTTTTACCTACGAATATTATTATATCACATATCTTTGCAGCTTCAAGACCAAGTGCAAAATTACAGTCATATTCTTTTTCACCGAGTTCTATAAGCCCCGGTGTTATTATAACTTTCTGCATACCGTCAAAAGAGCCTAAAACACGCACTGCTTCAAGACAGCCTTCAGGGTTTGAGTTATATGCATCGTCTATCATAACCGAGCTGTTTACAGAGGGTTTGAGTTCGAGTCTGTGCTCAGTAGGTTTAAGTGATGCTACAGCATACTTTATATCATCTTCACTGACCCCGAGTTCGAAAGCAAGCGCTGACGCGCCTGCAATATTTATAACGCTGTGAAGTCCTAAAAGACGGGAAGTAAGTCTAACCTTTTTATCGCCGAGAGTAATATCAAACTCACATCCGTTTTTGCCATAGGAAATATTTTCGGCTGTGTAGTCAAAAGAATGTTCGGTGCCGTAGAGGGTGAAATCTGCCCTCTCTATTCTGTCAATTATTTCTTTACTGTTGCCGTTTGCGAAAACTTTGCCGCCCTATGATTTAACCGCATCGCTTAGTTCGAATTTGGTTTTAAAAACATTATCAACCGATTTGAAGGTTTCAAGATGCTGTGCGCCGACTGAGGTTATAAGCCCGAAATCGGGATTTACAATATCGCAGATTTCTTTTATATCGCCTACATTTTTGGCTCCCATTTCGCAAACAAAAATCTGTGTCTGGGGTTTGAGATTTTCACGGATTGTTCTAACCACTCCCATTGGGGTGTTAAAACTCTGCGGTGTGCAGAGGGTATTGAATTTTTCGCTTAAAATTCGGGTTAAGATAAACTTTGTTGTGGTTTTTCCGTAACTGCCTGTAATTCCGATAACTTTTAAGGCTGAATGATTTTTAAGTATTCTTTTTGCATCGTTTATATAATGTCTTGAAAAGGCTTTTTCAACGGGATATGTCACTGCCCAGCAGATAAATGTAAGAACAGGGGATATAAGGGTTAGCAAAAATAAAACTACGCAAGAAAGTTTTCCTATAAAACTGTTGCAGAAAAGTATATATAATATTATGAAAACAATTTCGAGTATTCCTGCAGCCGAAAAAAGACGCTTTACTCTGGCTGTAAGCACTAATTTTTTGATTGATTCTTTTTGAGTTTTTCTGGCTGTTATAATCGAAAGAAGAAAAATTGCTCCCAAGAAAATCGCCTGAACTGCAAAAAAATCAAAGCAGAAAAGCAAAGAAGAAATAAAAAATACTATTACAGATTTAACAGAAAAATCAGACTTTACCCAAGAGAAATAACGGGATGGGAAATAGGAATTTTGCTGAAGCATCTGAAACTGTTTTACAAGGCAGGAAATTCCTGTGAAAGAGGAAAGTATTAAAGAAATAAGTAAAATATAATTCAAAATAAATCTTCCTTTAGCCAAAGTATTCGAACTTGAATCAGATTTTGAAACAAGTATTTTTCGCTGTGACTTTGTTAAAATACTCGTGAATCCGTTAGGATTCACTGCGTTTTTTGCCTCGCACACCAAAAAAACTTTATTTACAAAATTCTGCGACCTTAAAGGTGCGTTTTTTTTGTGTGGATTTTGGTAATGCGAAGCGTATTAGGCTTAACGCCTATACGCGACAATGAGCCGAAAGCCGCCTAAAAACCGCCCTTTAAGGCTGGTTCAAGTTTAAATGCTTTGGCTATATAAAACTGTTGAGTATTGCATGCGCCTGATAAGGTTTTTCGCAGAATGAGTAATGTCCGCAACCTTCAAGCACGCAAAGTCCTGCATCGGGAATAAGGTTTTCAATGATTTTAGCGTCACTTATAGGTGTGGCGGTATCTTTATCTCCCCATATAAGCAATGTAGGGCATTTGATATTTCCGATAATATCTCTTAGGTCTGTGTTTACAAGGGAAACGAGGGTTTTGCGCAAGACTTCGGGAGCAGCATTGTAATCTGCCGAGCCGTAGTGCCGTCGTGCTTTTTCAAGCAGACCCTGACTGTGGTTTTTAATTAAAGGCAGAGTCAGAACATTTTTAATTGTTTTAAAACTTTTTGCCCTGAATTTCTGTTTAAAGGTTTTAGGAGGAATTAACCCTGCTGAATCAAGCAGAACTATTTTAGGGGGATTTACCATTTTTTCTGCGGCCATTTTTAAAATCACTCTGCCGCCGTGGGAATGGCCTATCATTATAGGATTTTCAAGATTTACCGCTTTCATGAATTTAAGCACAAAGTCACAGTAATCTTCCAGATTCCAAGGATTTTCCATTGTATCGGAATTTCCGCAACCGGGGAAATTCACAGCAACTAAACGGCAACGGTTTTGAAGTGTGGCGATAATACCTTTATACACATCAAAACTTGACCCCCAGCCGTGCAAAAGCAGAACGGGGGTGCCGTTTCCCTGTTCGGTGTATTCAATATTCAGATTGTCGATACAAACATTCATATTAAATTCCTCTTTATATCAGTTCAATAATTGCCGCAAGATTTCCGCGTTTGCCTTTTGATGCGCGGTGGGAAAACATATCTTCGCTATTACAGCAGGTGCAAATATCGGAAAGGTCAATATTCGAAGGTAAAATACCGCTGTGAACCAGTATCTGACGGTTTGCTTCAACGAGGTTCAGCATATATCTGCCGTTATCTTTTGCGATGAAGATATCGTTAAGATTTAAAAAAGGTATCTTTTTAAATTCATTAAATACGGGGTCATCTACCTCATAACAGCATTGACCTATACACGGACCTATTGCCGCTATGATGTTTTTGGGTTCACAGCCGAATTCGCTGACCATTTTTTCTACAGTAACTTTTCCTATGAGTTTTACAGTACCTCTCCAACCTGCGTGTGAGGTTGCGATAACCCCTTTTATAGGGTCGCAGAAAAGCAGGGGAGTGCAGTCAGCATACTGGGTTACAAGCGCTACTCCTGACTGATTTGTGATAAGTCCGTCAACATCGGAAAAACTCGGTTTTGTAACCCCTGTAAGGCGGTGTTCTTTGGTTACAACTTTCACATTATTTGTATGAGTTTGCTTGCTTAGAACAAGATTATCGGTAGTTGTGCCGATAGCATTGCAGATACGGCGGTAGTTTTCGAAAACATTTTCGAATGTATCACCGCGTTCATGTGAAAAGCTTAAATTCATCGACTTGCAGTGGTCTTTACTCACACCGCCGTGGCGTGTGGAAAAAGCATGACGCACTTTCCCTGTGGCTTCGAGTTTCGGGAAGGTTATATAAACCATATCTTCTATATTTACAATGTTTAAATTTTTGCTTTTAAGCATTATAATCTATCTCCGTTACGATTTTTTCAAAAAGCCAGTGCGATGTTTCCATAATTTTGGTTCTGAATTCCCTGCCGAGTTTGAGGTTAACTTCTCTCAGCGCTTCTGCCATTTTTGGCGGACGCTCTTTAACAGAATGTGCATCGGTTGCAATAACTGTTTTGATATCGGATTTAAAAATCTTTTTAACAGTTCTATTGTATTCAGGAATAAGCAGTGATGCAGCATTTATCTGAACAGGAATGTTTTCGTCTTTTACGAATTTCAGCAGTTTGCGGTAGTTTTTTGCATCGCAATACCTCTCAATGTGGGCTATAACGGGAGTTATAAAAAGTTTTTCTTTCATTGCTTTCAAATCTTCAAAAAGCGTGTTGTTTATGCAACCGTCATAAAGTTCCAAAAGCAAAAAATCCGAGCCGTTAAGGCAAAGTTCTGAAAGCGATTCGCTGTTTCCTATTCCTTCATAATAGAGCATTTCACAGCCTAAATATATGTTTGGAAGTTTTCGTTCATTCACAATTTTTTTCAGATGTTCAAATGCTGTTCTGGCTTCCTGCAAAAAATCTTCCAGATTATCTTCGTGAGGGTAAAAATGAGGGGTGGCTATGCAGTCGGTTATACCTTGGGATTGCATTAGCTCAAGTAAATGCAGCGATTCTATTAAATCTTCAGCGCCGTCATCAACAGCAGGCAATATGTGTGAATGTATATCGAGCAGCAAAGCTATCACCACCTTTTTTCTATTTAATATAATTTATGGGAGGATAAAGTCCTCCCATAAAATTAGTTATTTCCTTTACTTGTATAATCGTATTTTGAATATCCGTACTTGTCGTAATACTTATAATATTTATTGTATTTACCGTACTTTCCGTATTTACCGTACTTTCCGTTTGAACCGCCAACACCGTTTATGATAACGCCTAACATATTGATGTTGAGGCTGTTTGCTGTTGTGAGGGCTTTGTTGAATGCACCGTAGGGAGTTATACCAGAACGCGCAACCAGAACGAGGCCTGCGGTTTTCTGAGCGATAACCAATGCATCGGATACAACGTTGAAAGGCGGGGTGTCGATAACTACATAGTCATAACTTTCTTCAAGGTTATAGAGCAATGTATCAAACACTTTGGAACTGAGCAATTCGGCAGGATTATTGATATTTGAGCCGTAGGTCAGAATATCAAGATGAGTGTTGTGTTTTATAACAGCTTCTTCAAATTTGCAGTTCTCGTTAAGAACATCCATAAGTCCATTACCGTTAGCGATCTTAAGTTTCTGGTGGATGGTACCGCGTCTCGAGTCGGCGTCAATAAGGATTACCTTTTTGCCGAGCTGAGAAAGGGTAACTGCAAGGTTGATTGTGGTTGTGGATTTACCGTCAGACGCGAAAGGACTGGAGATTACCATTGATTTTCCGCCGATTTTAGAAAGGGCAGAAACCAAATGAACACGAATGTTTTTATATGCTTCTATAACGGCAAAAGGTGCTTTTTCTGCAGACTGAACTGCTTCTTCTGCTTTTGTGTTTTTTCTGCCCTTTTTGTGTTGTACGGGCTGAACTTTTTTATCTTCAGTAACTGCTGCAGGGGATGTGTTTTTTTCTTTAGTTTCCATTTTTATTATCCCCTTTATTACTGTTATTATTTGAGTAACTATAACCGTATCCGTATTTCAGATAGCCGTATTTTGAATAACCGTAGCCTGAATAACCGTATTTCTTATAGTAAGATTTCGATGATCTTGCACTGCCAAAATCGGGAACAGAGCCAAGAACAGGAACATTAAAGCGCTCGTTGAAATCTTCTTCATCCTGAATTACGGTGTTGCTTGAATAGACAAGCAGGATTATAACAAATGTCAATGCTGCACCGAAAACAGCAGCCGCAAATGCAAAAACGAAAGAGTTAGGGAAAACTTTGGATGCATCTTCCGCTTCGTTGGTTGCTGTTGAAGCGCTGGGGAAATATCCTGTAATATGATCGGGTGCGATTTTAAGATATGCATTTGCAAGTTCTTTTGAAAGTTCGGGATCTCCTGTTGTAAAAGAAACATCGATAAATAAAGAGTTGGAATCACGCTTTTCAACAGTTGCCATACCTCTTAACTGCTTGTAAGTGTATTTATTATCATATTCTTCGGCCAAAGACTTGAAAACATTATTGGTTTCAAGGATATCACATACAGTGTTGGCGATATTGATAGAAGCTACGATATCCGCGTTTTCAAAGGAGTTTGAATCGTATGTACCGTCCTTATCCACAATCAAAGCACCGTTTGTAACAAGTATCGAAGATGTTGCAGAATATCTCGGGTCTACCAGAAATTCAAAATATCCGAAAACAACGGCACCGAAAATGACTGCCGCAGCTATAAGCAAGAATATATGCTTGAGCGCTATCCGCACAAGTGAGAGCAAGGTGAAATTTTTCACAGAATACCTCATTTCATACTAATCATACAAAAATAGTATAGCACAACGTGATTAAATAATCAAGTTTTTTATCCACTAAAATTCAGACAATTTAAGGTAAGATTTTGTTATTTCCTCATAATTTTTATATGCATCACGGTAAACTTCGATAATGCAACTGCCTTTATATTCAAAAGAATTTAAGATTCTGAAAAAATTCTTAAAATCAAATCCGCCACTAAGCGGGAGCATACAGTCGCTGGAAACCGTGTGGTCGCTAATGTGAAGATGCTTTATATTGCTGTGAAATTCGGTCAGTAACTGAATAGGGTCATATCCGCACCTGACAGACTGTTTAATATCAAAGCAAACTTCTGCATCATCACCTAAAATATCCCTCATAGAACGCAAAAATTCTATATCTCCCGAGCGGTGGTGCACAACATTTTCCTGCAAAACTGTAACTCCGTTTTTGAGTGTGG
>JAFVTZ010000004.1 GCA_017502965.1 Clostridia bacterium | reverse complement strand
GATCTTCCTATGAAGCATCTCTGCTCGGAGAAATGTAAGGGTATATGTTCTAAATGCGGTAAGAACCTGAATGACGGCAAGTGCGAATGTCCCGAAAAAGAAATCGACCCGAGGCTTCAGATCCTTGCCGATTTACTGAATAATCAATGATAATATCAACTTAAGGAGGTGCCGAAAAATGGCAGTACCGAAGAGAAAAACTTCTAAAGCAAGAAGAGATAAGAGAAGAAACAATGTATGGAAGCTCACTGCTCCTACTTTGGTTAAGTGTGAGTGCGGCGAATATAAGCGCCCCCACAGACTTTGCCCTGCCTGCGGTAAGTACAATGGCCGCGAGGTTATCAAGGTTGCTGAATAATTCTCAAATAACCTGAGGAGGAGTAATTTCCTCCTCTTATTTTTTGCATAAGGGGTGAAATGTGTGTCAGTTATTATAAAGCAAGTTTTAAAGGGCAGCCCTGCTTATAAAGCAGGAGTCAGAGCAGGGGATACACTGGTTTCTCTTGATAAAAATGAAATAATGGATGTTCTCGATTACCGTTTTTACCAGGAAAACGAGAAACTCACGCTTGAGTATATAAATTCCAAAGGCAAACTTAAATCCGCCAAGATAAAAAAAGGCGAGTATGATGAGTTGGGGCTTGAGTTTGAAACATATCTTATGGATAAAAAACATTCCTGCCGTAATAAGTGTGTGTTCTGCTTTATCGACCAGTTACCAAAAGGTCTTCGCGAAACTCTTTATTTTAAGGATGACGATTCACGTCTTTCTTTCCTTTTCGGCAACTATATCACCCTTACCAATATCACTGAACACGAGGTTGAGCGAATTATAAAACTTCATATCAGCCCGATAAATATTTCTGTTCATACAACAAATCCAGAACTGAGAGTTCGGATGATGAACAATAAAAATGCAGGCAAAGTTCTGGAAATAATAGGCAGATTTAATGATGCCGGTATAAAGATAAACTGTCAGATGGTGCTTTGTCCGGGGTATAATGACGGCGAGGAACTTGAAAGAACTTTACGCGATTTAACAGCACTCGAGAATGCCGAATGTATTGCGGCTGTGCCTGTGGGTCTTACCCGTTACAGAGAAGGTCTTGCGGATGTCAAACCTTTCGATAAAGAGAATGCGAGAAAAACCATTGAGATTATAGACCGTTTCGGAGACGAGTGTGTTGAAAAGTACGGAAACAGACGCGTTTTTGCGGCAGACGAGTTTTATATTATAGCGGAAAAGCCTCTGCCCGATGCCACTTATTACGAGGAATTTCTGCAACTTGAAAACGGTGTGGGATTAGTGCCCTTAATGCTGAAAGAGGCCTTTGAGGCGATAGAGAACTGTGATTATAAACTGCAAAGTCAGCGCATAATTACAATAGCCACAGGCGAGGCGGCATATCCATTTATTTCACAAATAGTTGACAGAATGGTAAAAAAGTGGGATAATCTTATCTGTAAAGTGATTGCTGTCAAAAATAATTTCTTTGGTGGAGAGATAACCGTTTCGGGTCTTGTCACCGCAACCGATATAATTGAACAGTTGAATGGCAAAGATTTAGGCGAGGAATTACTAATCCCGTCGGTAATGCTCAGAGACGGTGGAGATATGTTTCTTGACAGTATAACTTTAGATGAACTCAAAGAAAAATTAGGAGTTCAGATAACACATGTCGATAATGACGGGTTTGTATTAGTGGACAGTATACTGTCAATCAAAGAATAGCAAGGAGAAGAGTATGGCTAAACCTATTGTTGCCGTTGTCGGCAGACCGAATGTGGGTAAATCCACACTTTTTAATAAAATAATCGGTAAAAGGCTTTCTATAGTGGACGATACCCCCGGTGTCACACGCGACCGTATTTACGGTGATGCAGAGTGGCTCGGCAGAAAACTTATGCTTGTGGATACAGGCGGTATTGAGCCTAAGACCGACGATATAATTTTAAGCAGTATGCGTGCTCAGGCTCAACTTGCTATTGATACCGCATCTGCAATAATTTTTGTTACCGATATTAAAAGCGGTGTTACTGCGGCTGATGAGGAAGTTGCCGCAATGCTCAGAAAAAGCGGAAAACCTATTGTGCTTTGCGTTAATAAGTGCGATAAGATAGGAGAAACCCCCTCTGAATTTTATGAGTTTTATAATTTGGGGCTTGGTGAGCCGATTGCCGTTTCCTCTGTTCACGGAACAGGAACGGGGGACTTGCTTGATGAGGTTATAGCCCATATTCCGGTTGAGGATTTTGACGACGAGGATGAAGATATAATCAATGTTGCCGTAATCGGAAAACCTAATGCGGGAAAATCTTCTCTTATAAATCAGATAGCGGGAGAGGCAAGGTCTATTGTTTCTGATATTGCAGGTACTACAAGGGACGCTATCGATACAAGAATAGAAAAAAACGGTGTTAAATATAATTTTATTGATACTGCGGGTTTAAGACGCAAATCCAAAGTTGAGGATAAAATCGAGAAATACAGTGTGCTCAGGGCTAAAATGGCTATTGAGAGAGCGGATGTATGCGTTATTATGATAGACGCTACTGACGGTTTCACGGAGCAGGATTCCAAGGTTGCGGGTCTTGCTTTAGAGCAGGGCAGAGCCTGCATAATTGCGATAAATAAGTGGGATGCTGTAGAGAAAGACGGCACTACAATGGATTCTTTACGCAAAAAACTGAGTGTTGATTTCTCGTTTATGCCCTATGCTCCCATGGTTTTCATTTCTGCAAAAACAGGTCAGCGTGTTGACAGGCTGTTTGAACTGATAAAATATGTAAACGAGCAGAATAATATGCGCATCTCAACAGGTATGCTCAACGATATTTTAGCAGATGCAACTGCCCGTGTTCAACCGCCTACAGATAAGGGTAAGAGACTCAAGATTTATTATATGACTCAGGCTTCAACCCGTCCGCCAACATTTGTTTGCTTTTGCAACAAGGCAGAACTTTTCCATTTTTCTTATCAGAGATATCTTGAAAATCAGATTCGTTCTACCTTCGGTTTGGAGGGTACACCTGTAAGATTCGTTATTCGCGAAAGGGGAGATAAGTAATGCTTATCACTGCTATAATCACTGCAATTGCGGCTTATTTAATCGGCAGTATAAATTTTGCTGTAATTTTCAGTAATGCATTTCTTAAAACTGATGTAAGAAAACTCGGAAGCGGAAACGCAGGAACAACCAATGTTATGCGAAATGCAGGTTTTCTGCCCGGGGCTCTTACCTTTTTGTGCGATGCATTAAAAGGCTTTGTTGCAACATTTATGGGTAAACTTGTGTTTGATTATATGCTCTCATCTCAAGGAGCAGAGTGGGCAAATCCTGTGTACGGCGCATATATCTGCGGTTTTGCCTGTATGGTAGGTCATGTTCTGCCCATTTTCTTCCAGTTCAAGGGCGGAAAAGGTGTGGCAACAAGTGTCGGCATTTTCGCAATTTGCTCTCCAGTTGCAATTATTAGCGGTCTTGCTGTTTTTGCTCTTTCAACTGTGCTGACAAAAATTGTTTCTTTGAGTTCGCTTCTTGCCACAGTTGTGGTAGTTGTTCTCGCGATTATTCTTCACGATACTTCTGCTTCAATACTTCCTCAGGCTCTTTTAACTGTTGCTATGGGTGCTATTGTATTCATAAAGCATAAGGATAATATAAAGCGACTTATTGCAGGAACAGAGTCTAAAATCGGAAAAGGCGGTAAAAAGTAATGAAGGTTACGGTTTTAGGTTCAGGCGGTTGGGGAATGGCTTTAGCACTTTGTGCTTTTAATAAAGGCTGTGATGTAACTTTATGGTCGCCTTTTAAAGATGAGGTAGAGTTGCTGAGTGAAAAACGAACCAATGAGCGTTTGCTTAAAGGAATTTTCTTGCCTGAGGCAATAAAAATAACCGATGATTTATCCTGCGTAAAAGGCGATGTTATAACAATAATTGCAACACCGTCTACCGCAGTTCGTGAGGTTGCCTTGAAACTGAAGACTCAGAGCGATTTTGGAATAGTTGTAAATGTTTCTAAAGGTTTTGAAAAGAATAGTTTAAAGCGACTTTCCGAAGTTATAAGTGAGGAATTACCCGATAGTCCCGTTGTTGTTTTGTCGGGTCCATCTCACGCGGAAGAGGTCGCCCGCAATATACCGACTTCTTTGGTTGCGGCTTCAAAATCCCTTCCTGCCGCTCAGGCAGTTCAGAATATTCTCTCAAGCGAAACCCTCAGAATTTATACATCTATCGACCTTGTCGGAGTTGAACTCGGGGGTGCGCTTAAAAATGTTATTGCTATTGCCGCAGGCGTCTGCGACGGCTTAGGTCTTGGTGATAATACAAAGGCGGCGCTTATAACAAGAGGTCTTGCCGAAATGTCAAGACTGGGAGTTTGTATGGGCGCTAAAGAATATACATTTTCGGGGCTTACCGGTATAGGTGACCTTGTAGTTACCTGCACATCTCAGCATAGCCGTAACAATCGGTTCGGTTTCAAGGTAGGTCAGGGAGTGCCCGTAGAAATTGCTTTAAAAGAGGTTGGAACGGTAGAGGGTTATTATGCCGCCGATATGGCAGATAAACTTGCAAAAATGTATAATATTGAAATGCCTATTATAAACGAGTGCTATCAGGCGCTTTATAATAATAAATCCCCAAAAGATGCGGTTTATGATCTGATGCGCCGTCCAAGCACGCGCGAACACTGATTATATAGAATAATACACGAATTTGTAAAAAAATGCTTGATTTTTGACAGATAGTATGTTATTATTATTTTTGCTATTGCGGTCGTGATTATTTCACGAGATAAAGAAGGAGGTGCAGACCATGGCTAAATGTGATATCTGCAACAAAGAAATTGCTTTCGGAATTAAGGTTTCTCACTCACACAGACGTAGCAACAGAACCTGGAAGCCCAATGTTAAGAAGGTTAAGGCAATCGTAAACGGTTCGCCCCGCCGTATCAATGTTTGCACCCGCTGCTTGCGTTCAGGCAAGGTAACCCGCGCTATCTAACATTGAACTTAATTATATTTCTTGCAAATAACCCTGAGCATCAGCTCAGGGGATTTTTGTATATGCAGTAAGTACAGAGGTGTTTTATATGATTAAAGCAGTTTTATTTGATCTGGACGGAACTCTTGTTAATTCTCTTTGCGATTTGGCAACAAGTTGTAATTTCGCTTTGGAGAGTTTTGGATTTCCCACACACGAAACAGAAAAGTATAAGTATTTCGTTGGCAACGGTATGCCGAGTCTTATCGAGCGCATTTTACCCGAGGATAAAAGGGATAGTGATACCCATAAAAAAGTATTTGATGTGTTTTATAATCACTACAGTCAGCATTTTGCTGATAAAACCGCACCTTATGAAGGAATTTGCGAATTGCTTTGCGGTTTAAAGCAAAAAGGTTTAAAGATTGGTATTATATCCAACAAAAAACACGAAATGACCTTAGAGGTTGTAAACAAACTTTTTGATGTCAGTGTTTTTGATGTGATTTACGGTAAAATGGAAGGCTACCCTGTAAAACCTGATGTTAAACTCACCTTTAAACTTATGGAAGAACTCGGTGTAAAACCCGATGAATGTGTTTTAGCGGGTGATTCAGGTATGGATATGGCAGCATCTGTAAATGCAGGCTGCAAAGGAATCGGTGTGCTCTGGGGCTTCAGAGGAAAAGAGGAACTTTTAGAGAACGGAGCCGATTACATAGTCGAAAAGCCTTGTGAAATCCTTAAAATCATAGAGGAGATTTAAGTTGCGCAAATATACATCTACAAAACTTGCTTGCTATGTGGGGTATATAGTTCAGGCGGTGGTAAATAATTTC
>JAFVTZ010000083.1 GCA_017502965.1 Clostridia bacterium | reverse complement strand
CTTTTTTCGAGATTGAGTGTTCCCCGCATTCCGCCAGGCAAAACCACAGCCTCAAGATTTTCGGTTGAAGTATTACTTTCCTCTATATCTGTAGTAACGGTTATCCCGTGTGAGCCGGTGATGTTTTTTGAGCCTATTCCTACTGTTTTAACCTCAAAACCTGCACGCCTTAAAATATCAATAGGGGCTATTGCCTCACATTCTTCAAAACCGTCTGCCAAAAATACATAAATCATAAAAAATCCTCATTCGTAAAGTTTTAAAACGCTGTTTAAAACATCATTTGCTATTTCTTCTATCGTTCGCGCCTCTCCGCTTTCAGAGCAGGGGATAATCTCCCAACCTGAATAATTTGCGGTAAAGAGAGCGGCTTTCCTGCAACGGTCAAGATATTCTGTATCACTTTCGTGTATATCTTTTTTAGAATTGTCTCCCTCATAACGCTTGGAAAGAAGTTTTTGAGAAACCTCTATC
Organism: Clostridia bacterium; assembly: GCA_017502965.1. Lineage (GTDB taxonomy): Bacteria > Bacillota > Clostridia > Oscillospirales > Acutalibacteraceae > UBA737. The sequence goes on along the minus strand of JAFVTZ010000083.1, from coordinate 3,402 downwards.
GGCATATCAAGGAAAATTACTTTATCAGGTTTCGGAATACCGATTTTATTATATTCAAAATCATAAAGCCAGGAAAGAAAATCTTCCCAACGGCTTTCCTCAAGTTTTGATGCCTGATGAACGGCATTCGAAGTTGTGTATCTTCCTGAAACCACAGTGCCGCCGTTATTATAGTATTCTCCCCAGACGGATTTATAGGAAGCATAGCGGTCAACTGTGTAAAAAACCGATGCCGCATAAGCGTTTACATCATCGGGCTTCTTGCCGAACTCACCGCCTAAATACATTTTGACAAGTGTGCTTGAGGGGTTTTCATAGTCGGGAAAAGAAACACTTTTACAGTCAATATTCAGTTTTTCGAGATTGGCTTTAAGTAACTCTAACTGGGTGGATTTTCCGCTTCCGTCAAGCCCTTCTATAACTATCAGTTTACCCATTATTTTTCAGTCCTTTATAATACTCTTTCATCTCTTTTGCTCTTCCGCAGGACATTTTACCTTCTGGACAAGGACCATTAAGACAAGAAGGACCTGCATTTTTAAAAAGATTAGGAGCAACTTCTGATACGAGTTTCAGCATCTGATTTGCAACATCCTGAATTTCCCACTGTGCGCGGGCACAGCAACGGTGTCTGAAAAAGTTGTGCAGAGAGCGGGCATTCATAGTCATAACCATCTGGGTTTCGCAGGAATTAGGGAGCACAAAACGGGCATCCTCAATGGCTTTTTTCTCTGCAAGTCTTGCGGCGGTTTTTTCGTCTTTGCCCTCAGACATAAATGTTTTTATATGTTTTTCTTTAAGTATTTCGGCTAAACGGTCATATCTTTTCTGGTCTTCAGCCATAATTTCTTTATAAAGTTCCAAAGCCTCAGGAACAGCGGCAATTTCGGGAGGGGTGATATATTCAAATGCGCCCTCTCTTACATATCTCTGACTTTTAACCGAAAATGATGCCATTCTGTGTCGGGTTATCTGGGCAAGAAGTGCTCGTGAAACACCCTCAATTCCAAAGGTGAAACTTGCGTGTTCGATAGGACTTTCGTGGCCGATTTCTGACAGCATCTCAACAAATGAAGCCGCCTTTTCGTCAGAAAGGTTATCGCTGAGTTCGCCGATAGTTGAACTGCTGTAACAAAGTTTTGCGGCACAGGCAACCGTATGTTCGGGATTGGGAGTATGTGCCAGAAGATATACTTTAGCCATTGTTTTTTCCTCTTTCGATTTTTATATTCCTAACTATTATACTATATATGTTTTTTTAATTCAACAAAAAAGTACATATATTTCAGAAAATAAGAGTTTTTTAGGGCATTATTTATGAATGTTAAAAAATTATCATTTTTTTAATAAAAAGTCTTTTCAAATTACAAATTATGTGCTATAATACACTCGTATGCGTGCGCTTTTATGCAGAAATATGCAAAAAGGTGTCAGAATAAGCCCAGATTTGCGTTTTTAGTGTAGCGTTCGTAATTTTTTAGAGGAGGATTCGGTTCATGCAAAAGAAGATCAGTACACTCCCTTTCAAGGGAACCGCTGAACAAGAAAAGAAACTGATGGAAGTAATCAATGCGAGCAAGCACGATAAGAGCCTTTTAATGGCTGTTATGCAGCAGGCTCAGGATATTTACGGTTATCTTCCGATAGAGGTTCAGACCATGATCGCTGAGGGTATGGAAGTACCGCTCGAGAAGGTTTACGGTGTTGCAACTTTCTATGCTCAGTTCTCACTTTCACCCAAAGGAGAATACAACATTTCGGTATGTCTTGGTACTGCCTGCTATGTTAAGGGTTCGGGTGACATTTTTGATAGATTCAGCGAACTTTTAGGAATAGGTGCGGATGAATGCACTGCTGACGGTAAGTTCTCTCTTACTGCCTGCCGTTGTATCGGTGCTTGCGGTCTTGCTCCCGTTCTTACAGTTAATGAAGAAGTTTACGGTCGTCTCGTTAAAGAGGATGTAGACGGCATACTCGAAAAATACGGTTTTACAAAGTAATAAAAATTTCCCAGAAGGGATTAACGCTTTATGAAAATCAGTACAATCAGAGATTTGCTCAATGCTGATGTCATTTGCTGCGAAGAGGGACTGGGTAACCATGTTTATTCTGCTTGCGGCAGTGATATGATGAGCGATGTTTTGGCTTATGTAAAAGATCAGGCAGTTTTAATGACCGGTCTTATCAACTCTCAGGTAATACGTACCGCTGAAATGATGGATATGAAATGCATTGTGTTTGTGCGTTCGAAACTTCCTACAGAGGAAATGGCAGAACTCGCCCGCGAAGCAGGTATCGTTGTTTTGGCTACCAAAAAAAGAATGTACGAGGCTTGCGGTATTCTTTACAGCAACGGCCTTGTAGGGAACAGGGTTAAAAATGGCTGAATTACTTAATTTCCATTTCGATGTAGACGGCGAGGATTTCACCTGTGCCGGTCAGGCATCTGTTCAGGTTAAAAAGAATTTGCGCCGTTTAGGCCTTCCGCCTGAAATTATAAGACGTGTTTCAATCGCTATGTATGAGGGTGAAATCAATATGGTCATCCATGCGGGTGGCGGAACTGTTGATGTTAATGTAACAGAAGATTATATTGAAATTATTCTCTGCGACAACGGCCCCGGAATTGCGGATATCGAACAGGCTATGCAGGAAGGTTTTTCAACTGCAACAGACCATATCCGTTCTTTAGGTTTCGGTGCCGGAATGGGACTTCCGAATATGAAGCGGTACACTGATTATATGACTATAGATTCTGTTGTCGGTAAAGGTACCGATATTACTATGAGGGTTAATATCAACTAATTTTCGGCAGGTTTATTTGTTATGAATAATTATGAACATTCTGTATATCTGGATGTCGAAAAATGTAATGGATGTACTACCTGTTTGAAGCATTGTCCAACAGAGGCTATTCGCATTCGCGATAATCATGCGGTTATCAATCACGAACGCTGTATTGATTGCGGCGAATGTATAAGGGTTTGCCCCCATAAAGCCAAAAAGGCAAAATGCAGTAAACTTTCCGCTATGGATAAGTTCAAGTGGAAAATTGCTTTGCCTGCACCTGCTCTTTACGGACAGTTTGATAATCTTGACGATGTGGATTATGTTCTTGACGGGCTGCTTAAAATCGGGTTTGACGATGTTTTTGAGGTTGCCGCTGCGGCAGAACTTGTTTCTGCATACACAAGGATATATCTCAAAAACAAAGACCTTGAAAAACCTGTTATCAGTTCGGCATGTCCTGTGGTATTAAGGCTAATAAGTCTGAGATTTCCGTCTCTTAAAGACAACATTATCCATATGCTGCCTCCTATGGAGGTTGCGGCTGCGCTCGCACGCGAGCGTGCAAAAAAAGAGCATCCCGAACTTAATGATGAAGATATAGGTGTTTGCTTT
>JAFVTZ010000082.1 GCA_017502965.1 Clostridia bacterium | reverse complement strand
GATATCAAAATAATCGGTATCGGTTATATTACCGAGTATTTTCTTTCTGAAATAAGAAAGTTCTGTAGCAGAAACATTACCGTCTGAGTCTATATCGGCAATCAGTTCAGAAAGTGCATAGGTGTAAATACCGTCTATAATGCTCATACCCATACCGTTCGCCAAATCAAACATAGGTTTGCCGCTGGTGTTTGTAATTGTAAAATCCGCAGTATCAATTCTGAAATTCTTTGATACTGTAACAGTATCGGTAACTGTGATATTATTGAGTAATTTCACAGTGCCGCCGTCAGAAACAGCAGAAATTGCTTCTTCAAGAGTTTTATATTTCACACCGTCAACCTCGGCAACATCTGACAGAATCCAATCAATATTGTACTGACTCAAATCCTTAATATATTTATTCATATATGTTGAATAGTAATTCACATTGGCTTTTGTACCGTCTTCGGAAACTCTTAAAATCATAATAGCACCAAGCGAGCCGATATATCTTTCAATCTGCTGTGCATCAACTAAAAATTCAGTAACAATATTTCCGTTAATGCCTGTATTGGTGTTATACAAAACTTGCTCCGAATCACAGTGTCCGCAAACTACAGCTTGAATATTTTCGTGCTGACTTGCAAATTTTTCCCAAATCTGCTTGCCTCCGTTACCGGCACCTGTATATGCAGTGCCACCGCTATAAGAAGTATAAACACTTTCGCCGTTTACAATGTTTTCAGCCTGATAACCGTGGGTAGCAACAATTACTTTATAATCGGAATATTCTTCAACCAATTCATTTGCCCAATTAAGCACTGCATCTCGCGGACAGTATTCAAGACCGAGCATCATATATTTCTCGCCGTTTACATCTTCGAGCAAATAATACATATTGTCTATCTTGCCCTCTTCGAAGAAACCTGTCATATAAGGCTCCCAATCAGTATATGGAAAATAAGTATTAAAGTTTGTAACATCACGCGGAGTATCGACAGAAGAATCGAAATCAAGACGTTTCATATCGTGATTTCCACTTACAAATACAAACGGTACTTCTCCTTTTAACGGTTCAAAAGCAGCGGCAGCATCCTCCCACTCAGAAACAGCGTCGGTCTCGACAATATCGCCGACTCCCATAACGCCTACAATATTTTCCGATTCTTTGTTATTTAAAATCCAATCGGTTATTTTAGAGAGTCCCTCTTCGCCTTTTCCCTCTGTTAAATACTGTGTATCAGAGATAAATACAAAGGTCGAATAATTTCCGAAACTTTCATCCACAACTTCGTCTGCAGTATCAGTAAAGAAAAGATGCAAATCATTAGTTCCTTTAAGGTCTTTAAGTCCTTCCGCTTTGTCCTGCATTTTCCAATATGCCATTAAACCGCTGTCATTAATATCTGTTGAATATACATCTTCATATATTTCTTCTGCGGTTCTTAAATCACTGTAAAATTTCATACCGCCGAGTGTGCCGTTGAAATAAACCGTTGATGAAGTTCCAATACCACATCCGCTCACAAAATATGCGCGGTGTGATACGGGTATCTGCAATGTGCCAACCGCCACACTATCAGCAAGCTGACCGTTAATATAACAGTTATAAACTCCGTTTTCATAATCAGCCGAAATTGCCAAATGCAACCAATTTCCTGTGTTGACATCAACATCAAAGGTGACCTTTTCCTTAACTGTGTTGCTTCTGATTTCAAGCACAGGATTACCGCTGGCATTTAAACCAATTTGCAAATAATCCAATTTATTATTATTGTCAACTGCGAAATAAGAACTGAAAATATATCCCTGTGGGTTAAGACTGTAATTCGAAGCGGTTTTGAGCCAGGTTTCAAAAGTGTTTACAGCAGAATCGTAAATCTCATAAGACTCCAAACGGTCAGCACGGCTACTAAAAGTTATTCCGCTTTCAGGTTGTTCAGTTACTGCTATAACGGTTTCAGTATTAAGCGTATTTTCGTTTACAGAACTGTCCGACATATCGCTGCCATCCAGATTCCAATATGCAATAAGCGAATCGGAAGTTGCATCTACACCGTTTATCAAAGCAGGAATTTCGCTGTCAGTAAGCAATTCAGAATAAAACGCCAACTGCGCAAAAGCGCCTTTAAAATAATTGTTGTTATATTTATCGGCAGAAGCGCCTACATATAATTTTTCAAAAGTTTCTGCAGAAATCGCACCGCCTGCAACGGTTGAAACCTTTGTTCCGTTAAGATACAAATACCACTCGCCTGCTTCCTCATTATAAGAAACAGCAATATGGTTAAGATTATCTGCTCTTACATCAACAGGAAAAATTATCTCGCTACCGTCTTTGAAAGTAAGTCTTGGATAACCTTTGTTTGCAATATCAAGTGTGAAATCTTCTGATGAAACAATTGCACCGCCGAAGATTTTTTCATTTGTTTTAATCTGCACCGAAATTGTTTTCGGAACTGCAATATTCTCAGCATAATAGCGTTCTGCTTTCACAGGAGAATAAGGTGCTGAAATAATATCCTCAAACACAGCGCTTACAACAACATCTGCACCCTCAGGCATAACAAAGTAATAAATATTACAGTTGTCAGGTGCTACTGATGTATATACCTTTCTTTCTACACCGTCGTCACCTTTAAACAAAGTATAAATATCTGTTTTTTTTTCAGTAATCGCAACACTTTCTGCTACGTCGCTTACTGTATATGTGAGACCGTTTAAAGCGAGTTTTTTACCTGCATCAGGGGTTACTGTGACATATACTAAATCACCCACTCCTGCATTTTCGCGGTTTACAGAAATACTTCCGCCTAAAATGGGAGTCACAGAAATATCGTCAAGTAAAATAATACCTTTTATCTGAGCGGCATGCAATTTTAGTTCCATTGTTTTTGTATTTTCAGGAATATCAGAAACAATAAGTTCGAATTTCTGCCAATCAGTATCATAAAGTATTTCATCTGACGTTACCGATACAGTTCCGGCAGTTGCTTTAAAATACAATTGATTCCAATTGTTAGTGGGGTTGTTGAATTTAACTGTATCGCTGTTTTCGGTTTTTGCGTAAAATACTACTTTATAGTCATACTTGGGATCAATTACAGCATTACCTGTGATACCGCCAGTATGAGCAATATTGGTAGCAGTATACTTTAAAGCATTTCCTGTGATACCTGCAACACACCCCATTGAAATTGATGACTGCCATGCACCGTTCAAAGTCCAACCACTGAAATTATTAGCTGTTTCATCATAAATTTCAAAGTCGCCGTTTTTCAGTACATTTTCTGCATTAACAGCAGAAACATTACCAATAACTTCTTCAAGGCGCACATCTGTAATATAAATATTGAAATCGCAACCCCAAGTGGTAATACCAAATCTGATACCGTCAGTCCAAACAT
>JAFVTZ010000081.1 GCA_017502965.1 Clostridia bacterium | reverse complement strand
GTTTTTTCGAGCAGTTTTGGGTCGGTTATGGTTACTATCATATTCTGTTCATCTGAAAGAAAAGCCGATGTTCTGATTTTTATACTGCAACTGTAAAACTCGGCTTTGTCGCCGTCTGTAGTGCAGAGTATCTGAGCCGCACCGTCTGTCACCTCTTGTTTTAATGCAACCTCGTAAAGACTGCCTATTTTAAGATGTTTATCTAACACGGAATATACCCCGCAAGTGCAGTTTAAATCAATATCCCCTATAGATTCGTATTTGAAAGTACCGTTGAGTTTTCCTGCCGCGCCCGATGTTCCCTTTTCTATACCGATTATCTGGGCAGAAACGAGTTCACCCGATTCAACGCTGAGTAAATTTCCCGTATCTTCATCGCAGATACCGTGACCGAGCCCGCAGACTACATCTGTTGCAGGGCTGTAAAAAGTGAGAGTGCCGATGCCGGCAGAACTGTCCCTTATCCAGATTCCTATTTTATAACTTTTTGTTTCTTCGGATAACACAGGGGCAAATTTTATATGCTTTTTGGATTTTCCGCGCTGAATCTTGAAATCAAGTTCCCGTCCGCCTGAATTTTCCACAACTGCGCTTAAATCCTCATTACTTGTAATACTTTTTCCGTTTACCGAAAGAATATAGTCCCCTACCTTTATTCCCGCTTCCTTTGCGGGATTTTTTACGCCAGTCTTAGTCTGAACCTCTGTAAGGTCTATCACAAGCACACCCTGAGTATAAATCTTCATACCGAAAGGTGTTCCCAGAACTGCAACCTGCAGTTCGTCTACAACCCTCACATTTACTGTGGTGAAAGGTATTATCCCGAAAGCCTTCAAATCAACCGAAAGTTCGCTACCTACAGAATTTGTACTGCGGCTTTGGGAAAGTTTGCTCCCGTTATAAACCGCCGTTACAGGAACTATTGTATCAATATTTAAAGTATCGCCTTTTTTGATTTTATAATCCTTTGACAAACTGCTGTCAAGATAGATAACTCCTGCAAAAATTACAGTACAGATTATAATAAGCATACAGAACATTGTTTTTAAAACTGCACGCAGAATTTTCATAAAAAATCACTTCCCTTTTAAAATTCTTTTCTTTTATATTCTGCACTGCATTTCAATTTTTAAAACAAACAAAAATAACCGCTAAAAGCAAAATTTTGCTTTTAGCGGTTATAAAATTTACATTGTATATCGGTTTCGTTTTGAAAGTCTTATAAAAGGAGCAGGGTCGGTAGCAACAAGCACCGTTTCCTGACCTATAACCTCAATTTCCGACCACGGGATAACAATATCATCATCCCTGCCCAAAACGCCCAACAAACGCGACCTGCCGAAAATAACAATAGCTTCAAGTCTTCCGTCAGAGGTATTTATTTCCACATCCGAAACAAAACCCAAAACGCATCCGTTTCTGACACAGACCACCTGTTTATTCCGCAAATCACCTATCCGACAACTCATATATATCACCCATAGATATATATGCAAATTTTTTTAAAAATATCAGTCCTCAAAAACATTTTCGGACTCTACTTCTTCCCCGTCCGCGCCTTCTGTTACAACGGGTTTCTTTTCTTCAACCTCAATTCCGAGGTCTCTGCGCTTATCAATATCTTCATCAGGATGCTCCGCATAATAAGGGTCAATTATAAATTTCTTGATTGAGGGGAATACGCAGAACTGAATCAGCAGATACATAAAAGCAGGATATGTGAGTATATAGAAAATCACTTCAACCGTCACAACAAGTAAAAACCAGTTCTGAAGCAAAAGCGCAATTCCCACATAAACAGCATGCACAAGAATAAGCAAGAATAAACAAAGGAAATTTTTCTTGAAATTTATAAATGCAAATTTGAAACTGTTTTTAAAAATCTGTTTGAGAGAGAACTTGAAAGTAATCATCAGAGTCCAGATAAAGAAACTCATAAATGTGAGAATAATTGTGAAAAGGAATGTTGTTGCCATACCTATTGTTGCAAACATATCATTTTCCATAGATGAGAAGAAAAAGAAATCGAAAGCAAGAACAACATAAAGCAATACCATTATTATTCCCGTAGGAAGAGCCTGTTTCCAGTTCTTTTTAATGGTATCAAAAAAATCGCTGAGCCCGAAAGAGTGTTTATCTCTGCCGATATTGCGGGCAACATTGGTCATACCTGCAGCCGCAAAACCGTTGGTTATTACAGGTAAACTCAAAATTCCGTATACCAGATTGATTGTTATAAATTTCCAGAAGTTACGGAAAAATGTTTCAAAAAACACAACAAAAGTTTTCTTTTTTGGTGCGTTTTTTGAAATTCCGGGTCCTTCCTTTCATAATTGAATAAACCGAAAAATCCTGCCATTTTAAATCTCCTAAACTTTAACCTTTATTCTTTTTATAAACAAATTTCTCACCGAGAGAAATATTTTTATATCCGAGCAGATATGAAACATAAGCAATTGCAGGCACTAACAACTGCAGTAACAGGTAAAGCAACATTTTTAATATTGAAAGTTCTCCTAAAGTTGCCGCACTGCCGCTGATAAGAGTGTTGACCGAATAAGTAGAAGCGAGTAACATATTAAGTAAAGCCGCAGGGAAAGCGGAAACTGCAGTAGAAGATTTCACAGCGGTTAAAACCAACAAAAGCAGTACCGACGGTATTGCCGCAATAATGCCGCATTTAAG
>JAFVTZ010000080.1 GCA_017502965.1 Clostridia bacterium | reverse complement strand
GTTGGCGGCGGTAAGGCTTCGTTTGACCTTGGAGGAATTGTAGGCTCAAAACTGCGCCTTACTTTTGATGATGACGATACTAACAATAAGTCTGCTACCATTTATGAAATTATGTGTTCAAGTATTCCCGAAACAGCGGGGAATAAAAGCGGACTGCTTGATTTAGTCAAAAAGGCTGATTTGATAATACTTGAACAGTATATAACCGATTCTACAAGCGGTTTTGCAACTGCTCTTTCGGATGCAAAAAGTGTACTTTATAATGCTGAAGCAACAAATTCGCAGGTTGAATCTGCAAAATCAAAACTGCAGAATGCAATCGACAGTCTTGTTGTAAATGTGCTTTATAAAAAGGCAGTTTTGGCTACTCCTGTACGCTCTGAGGCGGCTTGGGCGCCTGAACATCTTGTGGACGGAAATACATCAACCCGTTATGCCGCATACGACAACGGAACTACTGTGGATGTTATAATTGATCTCAACGGTACTTATGAGATAGATTATATTACTGTTCTCGAATTTATGAGACCTGATAAACTTACAAGAAGTGCCGAGACTACAGTTTCTTTCTTTAATAACGGAGAATGGACCACGGTTATTGATAAGCGACCGCTTAATAACGGTTCTTCGCCCGCATTTACAAAGTTTGAAACAAATGCAAGTGTTGCAACACAGATTAAGTATCATTTTGAAAACACTATTGCCGATTCTGTTCAGCGAACCACTATTTTCGAGTTGCAGGCTTCGGGTACAAAAATTGCTGACAGCGAAAAGGCAACAGAATTTATTATTGATACCGAAGCCGAAAATATCGGTGGAAAAGAATCTGTTAATGCAGATGATGTGACAGTCAGCACAGTAAATGTTATAGATAATAAGTTTGTTCGCTCTGCCCGCAAATTAAGTGTGGAAACGGGAAATGAGTTCAGCAATTCTTATTATTACTTTAGTGAGGTTCTGACAGAGGACAGTATTTTCGGTAATAATGAACTGTATAATTGGTATAACGGTGAGGGTACACTTCGCTTCTATATCAAAAATGACAGTGATGAAAAAGTAGTATTCAAACCGAGATTTTACTATATTTCTGCAAGTTCTGTTACTGGTGTTACCAAATACGTCAGAATGAATTCTGCTGAAAGCATTGAACTGAAACCCAATAGCGGCTGGACCGAAATAAGACTAACTTTTGCTGATATGACAGGAGATAATATCACATACATCGGCAAAGGTTCAGGTACGGTTTACGGCGGTATTTATGTGGAAGAATTGATGAAGAACTCGGGCGGAAGTATTTATGCCACTCCGTTTGAATTCTATTACGAGCCTTTAACTGAGGATATCACTACCGATTTTGACCGCGGTTATAAATTAGCGGCACGTCTTACAGGCAACAATAAGGGTTCAGTTCCTACAGGTATGACCAGAACATTTGCGGCTTGTGCGGAATTGCCGTTCTTTACAAACAGTGTTTCGTTTGAACAAACAGGCGAATCTGTTACAACTAATGTTTTAGGTATCAGTGCCGCTTACAATATTTCTACCGATATTGCTGATTGGGCATATAATCCTGATGCTGAAATCCGTTTCTGGATTAAGGCACCTAATGATTGCAGTTTCCGATTGAGATTCAACTTTATTGGCAGAGATGACAAAGGCTATAGAAACGCGTTTGCACCTATAAGTATTAAAGGTTCTGAAGAATGGCAGGAAATAAGGGTTAAACGCTCTGCTTTTTCAACTCAGCCGGTATCATCGCTTTATAACGCGGCTCTTGAAACACAGAACTTTGATGCATATTTCTCTATTGACCAGATAAACGGTGCTTTCACCAAAATCGGTGACACATTGGAGTTTGGTGCAAGTATTGAAATTTTCACACGAAAAGCCTACAGTAAGGGTGACGCTAATATGGATGATACTGTAGATGTAAGAGATTTAGTAAGGGTTAAAAAGCAGATTGCAAATAATGCTACCGAATTTATCCCTGCTGATATTGACAGTAACAACAAACTTAATGCTACAGATTTATCCTATATCCGTAAATGGATTATAAACGGAAAGTGGAACTAAATTAAAAATAAGGCGTACAATAGTTTGTACGCCTTATTCTAAAAGAGGTTGGTTTTATGAAAATTAAGTTAATGAGTTATAATACACAGCATTGTTTAAACTACATAACAAGGCAGATTGATTTTGATATAATGGCTGATACAATCCGTAAATGCGGTGCAGATATTATCGGTCTTCAGGAAATGCGAAATGAAAGCGAACATCCTGAATATGATAATCAGGCAGGCATTTTAGCCGAGAAACTCGGTTTTTATTATTACTTTGCTGAGGCTATAAAATTCAGCGGTGTCAATCCATACGGCAATGCCATTATTTCGCGTTATCCTATTAAAAATGCCCAAACGGTTATGATTCCTGACCCCGACCCGAAAACGGGTGACAGATACTATGAAACCAGATGTCTTTTAAAGGCTGAAATTGATGTCGGGGACGGACTTTGTGTTTGTGTAAGCCATTTTGGCCTTAATGATGATGAACAGATAAATGCTGTTGATACAGTTGTTAAAAATCTTGAGGATAAAACTTGTGTTTTGATGGGGGATTTTAATGTTACACCTGAAAGCACAGTTTTAAATCCGATAAGGGAAATAATGTTTGACACAGCAGAGAAATTTGACGGTGAGAAATTAAGTTACCCGTCCGATAAGCCTGAAATAAAGATTGACTATATCTTTACAAGCAAAGATATAAAGGTTTTGGGTGCAGATATTCCCGCTATTGTTTCGTCTGACCATTGTCCGCATATTGCTGATATTGAGGTTTAATAT
>JAFVTZ010000079.1 GCA_017502965.1 Clostridia bacterium | reverse complement strand
TCAGGGTTATTCCACAGTTGACCCCGATACAACCGATAAAAAGATTGTGTTCAACCGCACAGTGGCTCTTAAAGATTCTTTTGCAAAGAAGTAATTTATATGACAGTAAATAATGTATTTGAATTTCTGAACGGCCTTTTCCCTGTAGATACCGCCTGTTCTTTTGACAATGTTGGTCTGCTTATCGGAGACGGCGAAAAAGAGATAACCAAAGCCCTTGTTTCGCTTGACTGCACTCTTGATACCGCCAAAAAAGCAGTAAAAAACGGCTGTCAACTGATAATTACGCATCACCCTGTAATATTTTCCCCACTTAAGAATATCTGTGCAGGAAGTGTGCAGTTTGAACTAATCAGAAACGGCATTTCGGTCATTTCTATGCACACTAATCTTGATATAGCTGACGGCGGTGTTAATGACTGCCTTTGTAATGCACTCGGCTTGCAGAATATCGAGGCGGTTATAGCGGATGACGGTTATGTTTTAAAAATCGGTAACTTATCCCCTGTTTCGGCTGACTGTATGGCAGAAGAGATAAAGGAAAAACTCGGCGGCTGTGTAAAATATGTTGACGGCGGAAGACTTATAGAAAAAGTGCTTGTCTGTTCAGGCAGCGGCGGTGAGTTTATAAGCGAGGCTGTAAAAACAGGCGCTGATGCTTTAATCACCGCAGATGTAAAACATCATCTTTTCTTGGAGGCTCGGGACAGCGGTATTTCCCTCTTTGATGCAGGTCATTTCAATACCGAAGATGTGGTTATAGAGCCGCTTTGCAAAATTCTTTCGGAAAAATTTACGGATATAAAATTTATAACCGACCATACAACTTTTATAAAATTCAGATAATTTTAAAGGTGCGTGAAAACGCACCTTTTTTCTGTAATAAAACACATAAAATCACCCATAATAATATTGGTGATTTGCTTGATAACAACAATAGTCAGAGTAGTAATTCTTTATGCTTTTGTAACTTTAAGTATCAGACTTATGGGCAAAAGGCAGATTGGCGATATGCAGCCCAATGAACTTGTTATAACCCTGCTGATATCTGAAATTGCGGCAATTCCTTTGCAGGATACAACACAGCCGCTCCTTTTCGGTGTTACTGCAATTTTTATGCTGGTAATACTCGAAATCGTAATATCTGTTTTAACACTTAAAAGTCATATTTTCAGAAAACTTATGAACGGAAAATCGGTAGTAGTTATAAAAAACGGTGTTATAGACCAGAATGCGCTAAAACAGGTGCGAATGACTGTGCTCGACCTTATTGAACAACTCAGAGGTCAGCAGGTGTTCGATGTTTCTACAATAGCCTTTGCAGTTTTAGAGGTAAACGGAAATCTCAGTGTACTGCTGAAATCTGCCGAACAACCTGCAACCGCAAATGACGTGAACGCTGTGAAAGATGATGCAGCATTACCGCTTCCCGTAATCAGCGACGGTAAAATAATAAACGATTCGCTGTCTGCTCTCGAACTTGAACAAAGGGATGTTATGAAGATTTTAAAACCGCACCATTTAAAACCTGAAAATGTATTTCTGATGACGCTTGACCGCAACGGCAGTTGTAATATTGTGAAAATGAGGAAAAAATAATGAAAAGACTTATCGCGGCGGGAGTGCTTTTAATTGCTGTTACTCTCACCTATTTTTCGTCTGTTGCTTATATAAAACACACCTACAATGAAACCTCAGAACTTTTAGAAGAGTGCATAACAGCATACAATAACCAAAACGGTGCAGAAACTGCAGCAAAAAAACTCGGCGATTATTGGGATAAACACGAGCAAAACCTATCAATATTTGCAAATCACGGAAGAATAGACGAAATTGAACTTGCAATCTCCTCTATAGAAATTTACAGTAAAACCGAAGAAAAAGAAATATTCAAAGAATATGCAGGAACTGTGAAAACGCTACTTCACCAACTCCTTGAAGACACTCTCCCCAGTTTCCACAGCATTCTATAGTGCATAAATATGCAATTATCTGTTGACTTTTTCACTCCTCAATGGTATAATCACGATATAATACTCGCATATTATGCGAAAAAAATTTGAGGAGATGTTTTTAATGAAAAACATAATAAAAGTTTTCAGTCTTTTGCTCGCTCTCTGTATGGTATTCAGCCTTGCAGCCTGTGGCGAAAAAGGTAAAGAAGTTGCTTCTGCAGATGACCTTGCAGGTGCTACCATCGGTGTTCAGTTAGGCACTACAGGCGATATCTTCGCAAGTGATTACGAAAAAGACGGCTCTGTTATCGAGCGTTTCAACAAGGGTGCTGACGCTGTTCTCGCTCTTACTCAGAATAAGATTGACTGCGTAATTATCGACAACGAGCCTGCAAAAGCATTTGTTGCCGCTAACGAAGGTCTTAAAATCCTTGAAGATCCTTTTGCTGTTGAGGAATATGCTATCTGCGTTTCCAAGAAGAACAAGGACCTCACAACTGCTATAAACGGTGCTCTCAAAGAACTCAAAGAGTCAGGCACTATTGACCAGATAATCAAGAACTACATCGGTGACGATACTAAGGGTACCTGCCCTTATATTTCCCCTGCTGATGTTGATACTTCCAAAGGCGAACTCCACATGGCTACAAACGCTTTCTTTGAGCCATACGAGTTCTATGAAGGCGAAAAGGTTGTAGGTATTGACGCTATGATCGCTCAGGCTATCTGCGACAAACTCGGCTACAAACTCGTTATCGACGATATGGATTTCGATTCTATCATCACCGCTGTTCAGCAAGGCAAAGCCGATTTCGGTATGGCTGGTATGACCGTTACCGACGAGCGCCTTTTGGAAATTGACTTTACCGATACATACACAACTGCTACTCAGGTTATTATCGTTAAAGAATAATTAACTGCTTTTAAATCAGCAAGGAGCAGCACATAGATGCTGCTCCTTATCTTTTTAGAAAAGGAAATTGTAATGAATAATTTTAACAGTATTCTGCTGTCTTCGAATTTCAGACTCTGGATAGACGATGTTATCGCGAGTTTTGAAAAAACCTTTATTGTAGACGACCGTTGGCTTCAGCTTTTAAAGGGGCTTCTTGTAACTATTGAAATTACAGTAGTGGCTACAGTAATTGGTATAGTACTCGGCTTTCTGGTAGCCGCAGTGCGCTCTACATACGATAAAAACTTAGCAGGTAAAAAATGCAGAAATTTCGGAGATGTTATCTTAAAAATATTCAACGGCATCTGCAATGTTTACCTCACCGTTATCAGAGGCACACCTATTGTAATTCAACTTATGATTATTTACTTTATTGTGTTTGCCAATATCAGAAACGGTATTTATGCGGCGTTTGTTGCATTCGGTATAAACTCGGGTGCTTATGTTGCAGAAATTGTGCGTTCGGGTATTATGTCTATTGACAAAGGTCAGTTTGAAGCAGGCAGAAGTTTAGGACTAAACTATGTTCAGACTATGTGGCATATCGTTTTCCCGCAGGCTTTCAAAAACATACTCCCTGCTCTCGGAAACGAATTTATCGTTCTTATCAAGGAAACATCTGTTGCAGGTTATGTAGCGCTCAAAGATATAACCTATGTCGGCAACCTTATACGTTCCAGAACTTATGAGGCATTTTTCCCGCTTGTTACAGTTGCTGTTATTTACCTTGCAATAGTAATGTTACTTTCTCATTTCCTTAAAAAACTCGAAAGGAGGCTTCGCAACAGTGACCACTGATAAAACACTTATAAAAATTGAAGACCTCCACAAATCTTTCGGCAAGGTTGATGTTTTAAACGGCATAGACCTTGAAATCAAGAAGGGCGAAGTTGTTTGTATTATCGGCCCTTCGGGTTGCGGAAAATCCACATTTCTGAGAACATTAAACCTTTTGGAAGAGCCGACTGCAGGTCACATTTATTTCGAGAATACCGACATCACCTCGGTTAAAACCGATATAAATGCCCACCGCCAGAAAATTGGTATGGTTTTTCAGCAGTTTAACCTCTTCCCTCATATGACTGTGCTTAAAAATATGACCCTTGCTCCTATGAAACTTTTGGGGCTTTCCAAAGAGGATGCCGAAAAACGCGCTATAGAGCTTTTAGAACGCGTCGGCCTTGCAGACAGGGCAAACTCCTACCCCTCCCAGCTTTCGGGCGGACAGAAGCAGCGTGTGGCCATTGTACGCGCTCTTTGTATGCAACCCGATGTTATGCTGTTTGACGAGCCTACTTCTGCTCTCGACCCCGAGATGGTCGGCG
>JAFVTZ010000078.1 GCA_017502965.1 Clostridia bacterium | reverse complement strand
CAACACATTTTTTTGCAAATTTTGATTTAAAGTTTTAAATCTCCGTTTTTCTCGAGTTTGCTCCGTTTTTCTCCGTTTTTCTCAATTACTATTTTTATTTTTTGGCAATTCGTTTATCCCTATTGCTGCATTATGAGGTATAGGTTTCCATTCAACTTTTGTAAAAAGCGCAATAAACATTGATATTTTCCCGATAATATCGAAAAGAGGAAATGTAATACAATACCACAATTTTTTATACCATCTCATATACATAATTCGCTTATGTTCTACAATGAATATATATAAAGCGGTGATAATTGCGTTAAAATAAGAACTCAATACCCAACCTATTGTGAAAACAAACAACCACAAAACTGCTGATAAATCGTTTAAAAAACCGATATTTATACCGAAAAACTGCAAAATCTTTTCTAAAAAATCAGGCGCATATTCTGCTCCGAAAACCTTTCCTGTACCGATTATAACTATAACCCTGAGCAGAAAAATTAACCAGCGTTTTAAAGCGGATAAAAAAGACCTTGGAATAACAACTGTCAGCATATCGAAACTCATAAACCGAAACTTTACATTATTTAATAATCTCTTAAATCTGCTGACATCTTTGGGAGATTTGTCTGTAGCAGTACCTGTATAAAAAATGTGAGCAAAAAGAGTGGGTCCTGTCTCGGCAACTGCCTGCAAATGCCCTTTTGCCCAACGGATTCGCTGTCTTAACGCTATTTTTAAATCGGTTGGTTGCTCGTCATAGAATTCCGCTTCATTGTTGTAAGAAATTTGATAGCCGTTTGCCACAGCATCAGCACAAAAGGCTCTGTCTTCTGTAAGTCCTGTATAGTTCCAACCATTCTTTATCAGTTCGTTTGCAAAGAGAAAGCCTGTCCCCTGTATTCTGGTGGCAAGACGAAAAACCGAACGCGCTCGGTGTTCATTTCGGATAGTTCTCAGCCAATGCAAAGCGTAGGAAGCAGAAATCCAGTTATTATCAAAATTCTTTGTATTGCGGTATGAAGTTATGATTTTTTCACCCGAATCGAAAGCCTCATTCATACGGCTGATATAATCTGATTTCAGAAGATTATCCGCATCAAATATAAAATACCCCTCAAAGGCTTCTATAGAATAATCTTTCCTTATACATTCAACAAGATACTGCAAAGCAAAGCCTTTTGTGCGGTGTTCAGTATCATATCTTTCATAGCATACCGCTCCGTATTCTCTCACAATTTCAGCCGTATTATCGGTACAGTTATCTGCAACCACAAAAATTTCAATTAAATTCTGCGGATAATCCTGCTGTTTTATACTTTCAATAAGTTTGCCTATTACCGCTTCTTCATTACGGGCAGCAACCAAAACGGCGTATTTATGCAAATTTTCAGTTCTTTTAAATTTGCGGGTAAGAAACAAACCAGATATCTTATAAAGTGTTCTGTATTTATAAAGAAATGAAATAAAACTCCACAGGCGGTTTATAATATTCATAATAACTGTTACAATTTTCATCTTTTCACTCCCTCACATTAAAATAGTATAGAACTATATTTTAAGTTTCAATACGATAAAACTTTAAGATTTCCTTAAAATTACCAATAGTTTCTATATTCTAATGTTGACAGAATTGCGAAAAAGATTTAAACTATAATAGAAATTATATATCTTTATGCGGAGGAAAAATATGAGGGACGGTTTTATAAAAGTCGGTGCGGCTTCACCGCTTATCTTCTCAGCAAATATTACAAAAAACTGCGATACCGTAAAAAATATCATCGATAAAGCAGACAAGGGGTTTGTTAATCTTCTTGTATTCCCTGAACTTTGTATTACAGGAGCATCTTTAGGAGATTTATTTTTATCAGACACTCTTCTTAACGGTACGGAAAATATCCTGATAGAACTAAAAGATTATACAAAAGACAAATATCCTGTAGTTTGTGTTGGTTTACCGCTAAAATGCAATAATGCGGTTTATGACTGTGTAGCGGTTATTCACAACGGAGAAATCCTCGGAATAGTTCCAAAGAAACCCAACTTTAACACACGCGGTTTCGAATATAATAATTTGCCCGAATGTGACGCTATAGAACTGGAAGATGAATTTTATAATTTCGGTACTGATATATTGTTTAAATGCGATAAACTTGATGAATTTACCTTCGCTATAGCAAATGATAAAAACGGTGCAGTAATCATTGCAGACCCTTCTGTTTCGCCTGAAACTGTTACTTCTGAAAAGTCGCGAGAAATTAAAGTTAAGGCAATTTCAAAAGATAAAAACTGTGCTTATATTTTTTCGTCTTTTTCGGGAGACTCCACTCAAGGAGATATTTTCTCAGGACACAGCATAATCACCGAAAACGGCAAGATTTCAGCCCAAAACAAACCCTTTGAAAACAATGATTTAATTATAACTGAAATTGATGTTAAAAATCTTTGTTCCGACCGCAGACACAACGGTATTTCGGTAGCAGATTTGCTCTGCACTATAGCCTTTTCTCAGGAAGTAAAAGAAACCGGAATAACACGAAAAGTTGAGCGTTACCCATTTGTTCCGTCGGATAAAACAGAACTTGCCGAAAAAGCCGCTAAAATATTGCAGATACAGTCTTTCGGGCTTGCAGGAAGAATCAGGCACACCTATTCCAAAAAGGCTGTTATCGGCATTTCAGGCGGTCTTGACAGCACATTGGCTTTACTTGTTTCCGTTCGGGCTATGAAGATTTTAAACCGCCCTGCAACCGATATCTTAGCAATTACAATGCCTTGTTTTGGAACCACCAAACGCACACGCTCAAATTCTGAAATACTCTGCCGTGAACTCGGCGTTGATTTTAAAGAGATAAATATAACCGACTCTGTAAAACAGCATTTTAAGGATATAGGTCAAAGCGAGAATGATTTTGATGTGACCTATGAAAACTCTCAGGCAAGAGAGCGCACACAGGTGCTGATGGATATTGCAAACAAAGAAAACGGAATTGTTATCGGCACGGGTGACCTTTCTGAACTTGCTCTCGGCTGGGCTACTTATAACGGAGACCATATGTCAATGTACGGTGTTAATGCAGACCTGCCCAAAACACTTATCAGGCATATTGTAAGATACGAAGCCGAAAACAGTACAGGAGAATTAAAAAGGGTTTTACTTGATATTCTTGACACTCCTGTTTCACCCGAACTTTTGCCTGCTGACAGTAAAGGAGATATCGCCCAGAAGACCGTAGACCTTGTAGGTCCTTACGATTTGCACGATTTCTTCCTTTACCATACTGTACGCCACGGCGCATCACCTCAAAAAATATTCAGGCTCGCCTGCCTTGCTTTCGAAGAATTTGATGAAAAAACTATTCTTCATTGGCTGACTGTTTTCACAAAAAGATTTTTTACCCAGCAGTTCAAACGCTCCTGCCTGCCTGACGGACCGCGTGTAGGCTCGGTTTCCCTCTCCCCGAGAGGAGACTGGCAGATGCCGTCTGACGCGTCTTACAGCCTGTGGCTTAGCGAAATAGAAAAGATTAAGATATAACAAAAAATCAGCAGTTTAAAACTGCTGATTTTTTTATTATACTTCGAGTATAAGTTCTTCTGTGTTCCATGCTTTTATACTGAAAAGCAGAGTTTCTTTAAGGGATTTATCGTTTCGAAGTGTAAAACCGATTTTTCGTTTCTCTCCCGCTTCAAGCAAGAAACTGTCGTCATCAAGACACTGCACAAAAGCCTCGTTGAGAACTGTAATTTTCACGGGGAAAAGCGGTTTTGTGCCATTGTTTTCGATAACGATACTGCCTGTTATTCGCTCACCTGAAAACAGCACATTTTCTGCCGATACAAAAACATTCTGATTATCGCACAAATCTTTAATTTGCGGCATAAGCCAAGGTCCGTTTTCGTGAGTCAGGACAGTTTCGTTATCAGCACGGCGCTGAGCTTTAAACTCACTGTCTTCCATAGCCTTTAACACCATCGGCCAATAGAACGACTGCGAAATCTTCTCACCGTTTTTGCAGTAAAAGGCAGTATGCAAAAAGAAATATTTATCTGTCCAGTTTTCAGGAATAATGAAATCACCTGCAGTAATCTTTGTTTTATAAGTATCAGCGCCGATATTAACCTTAAAAGATTTACTGAACACCTTTTCAAACTCGGGCGAATAAACCGTTATCACAGCCGTACCGTTTACATTCTTTTCACTCTCATTGATAATTACTGCTTCAAGTTCAACCGAATCTCCTTTAGCGTATAACAGTTCTTTGAGGGTGAGATGAATTTCGGTATCATTATAAGCATTTTTAACTGCATAATAGGGTGCTACAGGGTCAAAATTTCCGTCAACCATCTGCACCGCAACTGTAGCCCACGGGCGTTTGAAAACCCAAGGCAGAATACCGCCTGTTACAGGATACTGCTCACGCATAGCCTGAATCATAAACTGATAGTATTCATAAGAAGAAATGCCCGTTGCCTCACATAAATCCGAAACTTTTACATTGTTAATATCAATAATGTGAGACATTGCAGGAATTTTTTTGAAAAGTCCCCAGGAATCAAACTCAGTGATGTGGTTGCCGAGTTCTTTATAATCACTTATCATTTTATCGCTTCCAAAGCGGTCAATAGGAGTGTTGAACTCTTTTTCGCAAATCAGCATCTTAAGTGTTTTAGAGTTTGGAAAAGTGTGGGTACCCGCTTCACCTACAAAAGGCATATTTTTATACATTTTTCTGTACCAAGTAGGCTCAAAACCGCGGTATATGTGAGAGTTACCCTTATCGGGAGTGGTGCGTATCTGCAAACGGGCAGGGTCTAAATCTTCACATTCCCTTTGCCAGACCCAGACATTGTTGTTATCTACAGAATAAGGATTATTTTCATTTCCCGAACAGTGAATAACTAGGGACGGATGGTTACGGATACGGTAAAGATACATACACTGCTGAAACTTAAACAGTTCTTTATCCCATGCAGGATTATCGTTGTTGGAAATAAAACTGTCCTGCCAGACAAGAAAACCTAGTTCATCGCAAAGTTTATAGAAAATATCATGCTCGGGCGCATTTCCTGCACCCCACACCCTTATCATCTGAACATTCTGTTTCTTTGCAAGTTCCAAAGCCCAGCGGTAATCCGCTTCACTCGAAGTCAGAAGGAAGTCAAGCGGAGTCCAGTTCATACCTTTGAGGAAAAATCGCTTTCCGTTTACCACAGACTGGAATTT
>JAFVTZ010000077.1 GCA_017502965.1 Clostridia bacterium | reverse complement strand
ATGTTGATATAATTTATAAAGTGGTGTAAAATTGATTTGGTGATGAAATGAATTTATCGGCTGACACAATAAAAAAACTTCTGAAAAATGACACATATATAAATATAACTTTGCTTGACAGTGTTGATTCTACCAATAAATACCTGAAAGAAAAGGCGATACTCGGGGAGACCGAGGGCAGTATTGTAATTGCTGACAGCCAGACAGGTGGCAGGGGAAGATTTACCCGAAAGTTTTTCTCTCCTGGCGGTTGCGGTATATATATGAGTCTTCTTTTAAAACCCTGTTTTCCTGCTAAGGATGCGGTACTTATAACTGCGGCGGCGGCAGTAGCCGTTGCAGAGGCTTGTGAGTTTCTGAGTGGTAAAAAGGCAGAAATTAAGTGGGTTAATGATGTTTATATGGATGGCAAAAAGGTATGCGGAATTCTCACCGAGGGTGCTATAAAACCTGATGGCTGTTTTGACTATGCGGTTTTAGGAATTGGCATAAATGCTTTTGCGCCTGACACAGGTTTTGATGATGAAATAAAAGATATTGCAGGCGCAGTATTTAATGAAAAAGCGGAAAATCTCAGAAACCGCCTTGCGGCTGAAGTGATAACAAGATTTTTCTCGTATTATGAAGAACTGTGCGCAAAAACCTTTCTTAAAGGTTACAGGGAAAAATCCTGCGTTACAGGCAAAGAAATAACTGTTATAAAGAACGGAAAAATGCAAAAGGCTGTAGCCCTCAGTATTGATGATGACTGCCGTTTAGAGGTTGAATACGAGGATAAAACACGGGAATATCTGTCTTCAGGGGAAATCAGCATAAAGATGTGATTTTTTTCTTGACAAATCCACTTTCTTGTGATAAGATGGGTAAGCCGCATATTGTGGGCTTTTTCAAGTTGCGCCTTTTTGGAGCACGCCCTCTGTAGCGAGACTGTAAATAATGGCAGGTGTAAACTAATGTACGCAATTATCGAAACAGGCGGCAAGCAGTACCGTGTTCAGAACGGTGACGTTATATACGTTGAGAAACTTGACGCTCAGGTTGACGAAGAGGTACCTTCGACAAAGTTGTTGCTGTAAACAACAGAACTTTAAAGGTTGGCAAACCTTACGTGAAAGATGCTTTCGTTAAGGGTACCGTTTTAAAGAACGGCAAGGGTAAGAAGGTTACCGTATTTACCTACAAGCCCAAGAAAGGCTGTGCACGTAAAATGGGTCACAGACAGCCGTACACTAAGGTTCAGATTAACGAAATCGGTTAATTATGACGAGTGTAAAATTTCTGGCTGATAAAAAAGGTCTTTACGGCTTTGAAATCAGCGGTCACAGTTCACTTAACTGTGACGATTATGAGGGAAAACTCGTTTGTGCGGCGGTATCAAGCGCGGCATATATGGCAGCAAACACCGTCACCGAAATCATAGGTGACAGCGCAGAGGCTGAAGTTAGTGAGGCGAAAATGCTTTTTAAAGTAAGTTCTCCGTCTGCGGCTTCAATAAAAGTGCTCGAAGGGTTAAGGCTTCATTTAAACGGGCTTTCACAACAATACAGTAATAACATCAAAATTCACGGAGGTGCAAAACATGTTAAAGATTAACATTCAGTTATTCGATCATAAAAAGGGTGTTGGTTCTACAAAGAACGGTCGTGACAGTGAGTCTAAAAGACTTGGCGTAAAACGCGCTGACGGTCAGTTTGTTCTCGCCGGCAACATTCTCGTTCGCCAGAGAGGAACCCACATTCACGCAGGTAATAATGTAGGCCGCGGTTCGGATGACACACTTTTCGCACTTATCGACGGTAAGGTTAAGTTCGAGCGTGTTGGCAGAGACCGTAAGCAGGTAAGTATTTACGCTGTTGAGCAGTAAGAAATCAGGTCCGAGAGCGTAAGTTCTCGGACTTATTTTTATATCAGAAAGGGAAAAACTATGAAACATTGCCATGTTTGTAAAACCGAATGTGAGGACAGTGCGGAACTTTGTCCTCTGTGCGGTGCGGATTTAAGCAGAGAAGTTGAGGAAACAGAAAAAGCGGAAAGCGAAAAAACAGAAATAAACGACCCTGTTTTGCTCGCAACATTTGAAGATATTGTTTCATCAGAAATTTTCAGGGATATCCTCACTGAAAACGGAATACTCTATTCCTGTGACGGGGAAGATGCTATGCGTGTTACCTTTGGTGGCGGCTTTGTTTCGCAGGATATTTTTGTTGATGCTTCAGATTTGGCTCAGGCAGAGCAGTTATATAATGAGTTTTTAGATTCGGAAGTTTCGTTTGACGGTGAGTTTGACGAGGAATTTTTTGAAGAAGAGGAATAAATGAAGATTTTTAAGGGGTTATTCGGAAAAAATAAAAGCGGTGAAAAAAGTTCAGAACCGGTTTTAGTGGCTGTGATACAAAACACCGTATCTTCTGAAATATATCAGGATATGTTAAGGGAAAACGGTATACCGTTTGTTTGCCGTCAGCAAGGAGCAGGCGGATACATTAAAATTTTAACAGGCGGACTTTTTATTGCGGACAGTATTTATGTAAATGAGCGTGATTTAGAGCGCGCAAAAGAATTATACGAGAATTACATTGTAACAGACGAGTCGGCAGAATTTACCGACAGTGAGGAATAATAATTTATGTTTGTAGATATTGCAAAAATTCATTTAAAAGCAGGCAAAGGCGGCGACGGTGCGGTTTCTTTCCACAGAGAAAAGTATGTGGCGGCAGGCGGTCCTGACGGCGGTGACGGCGGCAGAGGCGGAAATATCGTCTTTCAGGCGGATAGCAATCTTTCTACCCTTGCGGATTTCCGTTATAAGCGGAAATACTGCGCAGAATCGGGTCAGCACGGCGGCACTTCCCGTTGCACAGGAAAAAGCGCACCCGACCTTGTAATATATGTACCCGTGGGTACTCTTATAAAAGATGCTGAGACAGGCAGAATAATTGCCGATATTTCGGATGATGAGCCGGTTGTAATCGCAAAAGGCGGTAACGGCGGCTGGGGTAATCAGCATTTTGCAACATCCACCCGTCAGGTACCCCGTTTTGCAAAAAGCGGAGCTTTAGGAGAAGAAATGGATGTAACACTTGAACTCAAACTCCTTGCAGATGTGGGACTTATAGGTTTTCCGAATGTCGGAAAGTCTACACTTGTGTCGGTAGTGAGCGAGGCAAAGCCCAAAATCGCAAACTACCATTTTACCACTCTCACCCCTGTGCTCGGTGTTGTCAGAATGGGAGAGGGATCTTCATTCGTTATGGCAGATATCCCCGGACTTATCGAGGGAGCGGGTGAAGGCGTAGGTCTCGGTCACGAGTTTTTAAGACACGTTGAGCGTTGCAGAATGCTTTTACATGTTCTTGATATTTCGGGCAGCGAAGGAAGGGACCCTATAGAGGATTTTGATAAAATCAACCGTGAACTTGAGGTGTTTTCAAGCGAACTCAGTACCCGTCCGCAGATAGTTGTGGGTAATAAGTGCGACCTTATCGACCAAGATGAGGTAAAGCGAATAGCCGAATATTTCGAAAACAAAGGCTATAAATTTTTCCCCATAATGGCGGCTATTGCCGAGGGTACGGACGAACTTGTAAATTATGTTGCGGCAGAACTTTCAAAATTACCGCCCATACTCAAATACGAGGCAGAGCCGAAGCCAGAACCTGAAATCACTCTCAATAAGCGCAGTTTCAGCGTCAGAGTGGATAATGGCATTTACTATGTTGAAGACTGCGACTGGCTTATGGATATTAT
>JAFVTZ010000003.1 GCA_017502965.1 Clostridia bacterium | reverse complement strand
TGTATTGAATAAAAATCCCTCAAAATCTTCTCTCTTTGAGGTCGAAGATTTTAAAAAGAGCGGATTTTTGTTCGGACGAGGCACAAAACGCAGTTAATCCTGACGGATTAACGAGTATTTTAACAAAGTATGAGCGAAAATCCGCCTTTTTAAAACGGAGTTCGGATTATTCACTCTACCCTAGTCATCATACAACTTTGATTTATAATTGTCAAGATTTTTTTAATAGCAAATAATTCAAAAAAATCATTATTATGAATACAACAAGGTTCTTATTTTGCAAATTCTTTATATAAATCTATCTGTCCGTCAAAAGCTACTTTGCGCATTGAATTTCCAAGTGTTACCACAATGTAATCCTTAAGCGAGTCATTAGATGTTCCGAAAGATGCTATACAGTAGCCCGATGCGTTTACAAATCCCGTTTTTCCGCCGTGGATAAATGCGGTTTCAGGCTCGTCTCCCTTAAGATAGGTGAAAAGTGTTGCCACAAAGGAAATTCCCTCAGGATGTTTCTCTGTTGCCGCGGTGTTATAACGCGGAGTTGACAGTATTTCCCTGCAAATCTGATTCTGTATAGCGGCATCAAGTATTATTGCAAGATCGTAAGCCGAAGTATAGTTATTTTCATCGTGAAGCCCTGTAACATTTGCAAAATGAGTGTTCTGCAGTTTTAGTTCCTTCGCTTTTTCATTCATCATCTTAACAAAGGCTTCTTCACTGCCTGCTATCTTTACCGCAAGTCCTACCGCCGCATCTGCACCTGACGGCAAAATGAGTCCGTAAAGCATATCGGTCATATTTATAACTTCTTTGTTAAGAAAACCTGCAACCGAAGCCCCTTCAACAAAAAGCGGGTCGGTTATAGCAGTAGTCATAGTGAAAGTATCGTTATAATCCTTTATATTCTCCGCCGCCACAAGCAAGGTCATTATCTTGGTGGTAGATGCAGGATACGCCTTTGCATGAGGATTCCTTGCCGCTATTACTTTATTTGTGGATTTATCTATTATAATAGCTGTTTTAGCATCATTTGTCGCAGGAATTTCGACCGTTTCATCAGTAAAAGTATAAGAAATTGTGGTTTCTTTTTCTTCCTTGGTCTCTACCGATGCCTTGGAGTTATCTTCAGAAGATGGCTCTTCTTTTGAACCCGATACCGCTATCACAGAAATACCCGTAATCAGAACAACCAAAGCCACCATAACCGCTATGACGGATTTCCGAAGCCTTACGACCTTATATACACCGCGTTTTTTGGGGACAGTTTCCTTTATTTCTTGATCAAAAACAGGTTTTCTCTCGGGCTTATTTTCACTTTTTATTTGTTTTTCAAGGGTTTTGAAATAATCTTCATAACCCCGATTGTTGAAATTCTCAGACATTTTTGTTCGCCCTTTTTATTCGATATAACTTTATTGATTGCTCAGATTCTATTCTGACGAAAAATAATAAATAAGAAAGAATAAAGAATAAAAAATGTGTTTCGCTTTGCGAAACTTATATATCGTTTTGGCAATGCCAAAACACAATTTTTATTATTTGTTATTTTTTCTTTATTCTTTAAATCATTTGTTTTGGATAAACATCAACTTATTGACAACACAAATTTGAACTGGTACGTACAAAAATGTTAGATTAAAATCCTCGTCCGGCACCGCCGCCGCCAAATGAGCCGCCGCCACCTCTGAATCCGCCGGATGAACCGCCGAATCCCGAGCCGCCACCGAAGCCTGAACCGCCCCTGTAATTGCCCGAAGAACCAAAATGCATAGGGAAGAAGAAAAATCCGCCACGTCTTCGGGAAAAACCTGAGAATATAATAAAGAGGATAACGAGTATTATCCAGGAAATGATAACCTTATTGCTCTGTCCCGAAATACTCTGGCTCTGATAAAGGTTATCTATTGAGGTATAGCCCTCTTCCGTCTCAAGTCCGTACTCAAGATAAACCTCATTTATAACAGCCTTGTTTATTGAGTTGAGTCCGTTTGAAAAATCGTCCTGCTTTAAATATTCAAGACCGTAAAGGTCGATAATTCTGCCGGTTTTACTGTCAGGCAAAGCGCCTTCAAGACCGTAACCCACAGCGATATAGATTTCGCGGTCATTCTCAGACAGCAGGATAACAACACCGTTATCCTCTTCTTCGTCTCCTACTCCCCACTCGCGACCGAGTTCCAAAGCATATTCATAAGGCTCCATACCGTCAAGACTTTCAATGGTTACGGTAACTATCTGAGCAGTAGTTGCTTTGTATACCGCCGCCGCGCGGGATAAAATTTCCGTTTCTGCCTCATTTGACAGAACATCCGCAAAATCGTTTACAAAAAATTCTTCTGTAGCGGCAGGAAAACCTTCATCTTCAGCGCATCCGCACAGGCAGAAAACAAGGCAAAAGAATACTGCCGCAAAACTTAATATTCTTTTCATCATTATCAGTCAAAACTAACATTGGGAACTGACTGTGCAGAAGAATCAGCCTCAAAATAATCGTAAGCCTCGAAACCGAACATACCTGCAAGCAGATTTGTGGGGAATCTTTTGATTTTGGTGTTGAACTCTTTAGCCGCCTCATTGTAATCCTTACGGGCAGTAGCAATTCGGTTTTCAGAGCCTGTGAGTTCATCAATAAGCGCTGTAAACTGGGTGTCAGCTTTAAGTTCGGGATATGCTTCTGTTACAGCATTTACCCAGATATCAACCGCACTGTCGAGTTGGTTTGAAGCCTCAATCTGTTCATTTACACCGCTTGCTTTGCTTACAGCAGAACGAGCCTCTGTAACAGCAGTGAGGGTGCTTTGTTCATAGTCGGTATAACCTTTTACTGTGTTTACAAGATTGGGGATTTTATCTGCTCTTGACTGCAAATAAACCGAAATCTGTGACCAGGAAGTTTCAACTTCCTGCTGTTTTTCTACAAGACCGTTATAACTTCCAACAACAGAGCCAATAGCAATAACGATAACTGCAACAATAGCAATAATTATAATTAAACCTTTTTTCTTCATTAAAAACACTCCTTTTAGGAATTTTATTATTCTATTATACTATATATTGACACGAATTTCCACATAAATATTTTAATATTTATAAATTTAATAAACAGTTGATTTTTGAGGGCAAAAAGGGTATTATATAATAAATTATTGTTTGGCGGCGTGCCGCCAAACAATAATTAGTGAATAGTGAATAATGAAAAGTGAATAGTTAAGGTGTTTTTGCAAAGCAAAAACAAATATAAAATCGTTCCGCAAAGCGGAACACCGAAATTATTCATTATTCATCATTCATTTTTCATTTGAACCGAAGGTTCGCTAAACAATTATTTAATGGCAGCACCATTGGCAGCACTATAGGCAGCACTAATGTAAATTGATTTGTACAGAGAGGCTAAATTAAAAATGTTGGAACTTAAAAATATTTCTTTCACCGCAGAAAGTGAAAACGGTGAAAAAGAAATACTGAAAAATATAAATCTGAAAATAGACGGCGGATTTTCGGTTATAACAGGGCCTAACGGCGGCGGAAAATCCACACTTGCAAAGGTGATTGCAGGTATCATAACACCCACTTCAGGTCAGATTCTTCTTGACGGTGAAGATATTACCGGATTATCTATCACAGAACGCGCAAAAAAAGGCATCAGTTTTGCTTTTCAGCAACCCGTCCGTTTCAAAGGAATTACTGTGCATGACCTGATAAGCCTTGCTGCAGGAAAGCAGATAGGTGTAAGCGAAGCCTGCGCATATCTTTCTCAGGTAGGTCTTTGCGCAAGGGACTATATCAACCGCGAGGTCAACGCTTCACTTTCGGGTGGAGAACTCAAAAGAATAGAGATTGCAACCGTGCTCGCACGCTCAACCAAAATTTCTTTGTTCGACGAGCCTGAAGCCGGTATCGACCTTTGGAGTTTTAATAACCTTATAAAAGTTTTCGAAGAAATGCACGATACCCTTGGTGGCTCTATCATTATTATATCCCATCAGGAGAGAATACTCAATATTGCTGACAGGATAATTGTGGTATCAGGCGGAAACATTGAAAACATCGGCAGCAGAGAGGAAATTCTCCCAAGCCTTCTCGGAAAAGCGGATGCAGGCTGTCATGTGCTTGCAGGAAAGGCGTAACAATGAACAATACAGAACTTGAACTTTTAAAAATAATTGCCGATATGGACGGCAAACCCGAGGGCGCTTTCAATATCCGTGCAAACGGCGGTCTTGCTGACAGACAGGTGACGGAAAATGTTGATATAAGAACCAAAGCGGATAAATCGGGAATTGATATTATTATAAAACCCAACACCAAGGGCGAAAAGGTGCACATTCCTGTAATTATCAGCGAAACAGGACTTTCCGAAATGGTTTACAACGATTTTATAATCGGCGAAAATGCCGATGTTGAAATTGTTGCAGGCTGCGGAATACACAACTGTGGCGACGAGGAATCCCGCCACAACGGTATCCACAGTTTCTTTGTGGGCAAAAACGCCAAAGTGAAGTATGTTGAACGTCATTACGGCAAGGGCGAAGGCACAGGGGAAAGCAATATGAACCCCACTACCGTTATAAACATAGCCGAGGGCGGTTATATGGAGATGGAAACCACCCAGATTGAGGGTATTGATTCCACAAAGCGCATCACCAAAGCCCGTATCGCTGACAATGGAACTCTCATTATAAAAGAAAAACTTATGACCCACGGTGTTCAGAAAGCCGAAACCGATTTCATGGTTGACCTTGACGGCGAGAATTCAAGCGCAAATGTGGTTTCGCGTTCGGTTGCAAAGGATAATTCGTATCAGTTGTTTTTATCGAGAATTAACGGCAACAATATATGCAACGGTCATACTGAGTGTGATGCGATTATAATGGACAATGCAAAGGTTTCAGCCGTGCCCGAAATCACTGCAAACCATATTGATGCATCTTTAATTCACGAAGCCGCAATCGGCAAAATCGCAGGCGAACAACTTATAAAACTTATGACTTTGGGTCTTTCCGAACAGGAAGCCGAAGAACAGATAGTTAACGGATTTTTGAAGTAATCATTTACTTTTAAAATGTATAAAAATTACCAAAACGGTAAAATTAAAAAACGAGGTGTTTTATAATGGAATTAAAGGGAAGCAAAACCGAAAAAAATCTGATGGCAGCATTTTCCGGTGAAAGTGAAGCCAGAAACAAGTACACTTACTTTGCAAGTGTTGCTAAAAAAGAAGGATACGAGCAGATAGCCGCAATTTTTCAGGATACTGCAAACAATGAAAAAGAACACGCTAAAATGTGGTTCAAAGAACTGCAGGGTATCGGCAACACCATTCAGAATCTGAAATCTGCAGCAGCAGGCGAAAATTATGAGTGGACCGATATGTACGCTACATTCGCAAAAGAAGCAGATGAAGAAGGTTTCACCGCTCTTGCCGCAAAGTTCAGAGCAGTAGCCGCAATAGAAAAGACTCACGAAGAAAGATATCTCAAATTAC
Source organism: Clostridia bacterium (assembly GCA_017502965.1). Taxonomy (GTDB): domain Bacteria; phylum Bacillota; class Clostridia; order Oscillospirales; family Acutalibacteraceae; genus UBA737. Next base: position 3,484 of record JAFVTZ010000003.1, on the reverse strand, counting down.
TCAGTAATGTTGAGATGCAGCAGGTTTTCGAAAAAGCAGAGGAAACTATGTGGGAATGCCGCAACTGCGGACACCTTGTAATAGGCAAAAAAGCACCGCAGGTTTGCCCCGTTTGCGCTCATCCGCAGGCTTATTTCGAAGTAAGAAAAGAGAATTACTGATAACAAAAAAGAACTGCCTCGGCAGTTCTTTTTTAATATTATCAATATCCAAGCGGCTCACCGCAAATTATTACGATAATACGGTTTTTCTCACGCTGTCTGCCTGAAATCAGATACTGTGTGCATATACGGCGGGGTGAGTTGCAACCGTCTGCAAAATCTGGGTCATCGCTTTTTTCCAAAGAAACGCAGTGCCCCAATTTTACACAAGGGTTATCTATCCCCAGTCTTACACAGTTTTTGGGTGCGGCAATTTTCTTGACCCTGAGCAGTCCCTCTTTAGCATCTTTTACGATTTTGTTTATGCCCACAACCATAATAACCTTTTTAGGCCCGAATGCTATTGAGGCTATGCGGTTTGCAAAACCGTCAACATTGACGAGTTCGCCCTTTTCTGTAACGGCATTTGCAGAGCAAAAATAAAAATCTGCACCGATGCAGGATTTATAAATCTCCTGCTGTTCTTCAGAGGAAATACCTGCTCGGTTTCGGTTTAAAAAGCGGTATTTTCCGCTGTTTAAGAGTTCCCACACACCGCTTTCTATAAGCGACATTGAGCCGCCCGAAGAAATAACAGCATTTTCAAAAAGCAAATTTTCAACAGTCTCCCGAATAGAATTTATGCAGGGCACATAAATGCCCTGCATATTATTTTTTTCGAGCGCTGTTATAACACGGTCTATCCGTTCATTCATAACAACATTCCTTTAATTTTTATTTTGCGTAATCTACAGCACGGCTCTCCCTGATAACATTAACCTTTATCTGACCGGGATATTCGAGTTCATTTTCAATGCGCTCAGCAATCTGGTGGGAGATAAGTACCATCTGGTCATCAGATACAACTTCGGGCTTAACGGCAATTCTGATTTCACGGCCTGCCTGAATTGCAAACGATGTGTCAACACCTGCGAAGGAATTGGCGATTTCCTCAAGTTTTTCAAGGCGTTTGATATAGTTTTCAATATTTTCACGTCTGGCTCCTGGTCTTGCTGCTGAAATAGCGTCAGCCGCCTGAACAATAAACGCGATAGTGCTCTTAGGCTCAACATCGCCGTGGTGAGCATGGATAGCATTGAGGATAATATCGTTTTCACGATGCTTTTTAGCCGCCTCAACACCGAGTTGGATGTGAGAACCTTCCTGCTCGTGGTCAAGCGCTTTACCGATATCGTGAAGCAGACCTGCACGCTTTGCAAGGGTTACATCTGCGCCCATTTCAGCAGCAATAAGCCCTGAAAGGTGGCATACTTCCATAGAATGGTTAAGCACATTCTGTCCGTAACTTGTGCGGTATCTGAGTTTTCCGAGCAATTTGATAAGTTCGGGATGCAGATTGTGGATACCTGCATCTATCATTGCGCGTTCGCCTTCCTGCTTAATGGTTGCCTCAACCTCAGCAGTAGCCTTGGCAACGGTTTCCTCAATTCTTCCGGGATGAATTCTTCCGTCAAGAATGAGTTTTTCAAGGGCAACACGTGCAATTTCTCGTCTTACGGGGTCAAAACTTGAAAGGGTTATAGCCTCAGGAGTGTCATCAATAATAAGGTCAACACCTGTTGCAGTTTCGAGAGCGCGGATATTTCTACCCTCTCTACCGATAATTCTACCCTTCATTTCATCATTGGGCAGAGCAACAACCGAAACGGTCATTTCAGAAGAATGGTCAGCGGCACAGCGCTGAATAGCCTGACCGATAATGTTTTTGGCAATGCGGTCAGCCTCATCCTTGGTCTGCTGTTCAAACTCCATAATCTTAACGGCTTTTTCGTGATTCAGTTCACCGTCAAGCATCTGGAGCAGATGGGCCTTAGCCTGTTCCTTAGTGAAACCTGAAATTTTCTCAAGCAGATCCATCTGGCTCTGTTTTAAGCGGTCACACTCTTCAATACGTACATCAATTTCTTTTGCTCTCGCAGCAAGTTTTTCTTCTTTTGCTTCAAGATTGTCAATCTTGCGGTCAAGAGTTTCTTCCTTCTGCTGAAGGCGGTGTTCCTGACGCTGAACTTCACTGCGGCGTTCACGCAGGTCCTTTTCGGTTTCCTGACGCAACTGGTGGATTTCATCCTTTGCTTCAAGCAAAGCTTCTTTTTTCTTTGATTCGGCGTTTTTCATAGCGTCGCTCAGAATTCGTCTTGCCTCGTCCTCGGCAGAACCGATTGTAGCCTCAGCCGACTTTCGGCGGTGAAGCGAACCGGAAATAAAACCGATTACAGCACAAACGAGAGCAACAACGCCACCTATAATATAGGGTAGCATTTTAGCACCTCCAATATAATTAAACGCGGTTTTCTCTCGCCGTTTGCATCAAAATCTGCACAGACGGAAAGAACGGGAGCCGCGTACTAAAGGCGTTTTGCAGACCCTAAATCTGCCGCCTTCCCCCGCGATATAATCAACTTACATTTTCGGCAGTTCGCCAACACCGCCTACGATATACAGCCATTATCCAAGTAGTGAGAAAAATCTAACAGCCATTAACTTGAATTATCCATATAATTTTATCACTATATATCAAATATGTCAAGAAATAACTGTTAAATATACCCCAAAATTTGGCAAAATCATCAATTTTCTGTATGTTTATATTCTTTTTTGCCAAAATAAGAAATCAGGAATATAAGTATAAATATGCCCATTACAAGCAGGTTAAAATTAGCGGCAACGGTTGTATGAAGATAACTGTAACCGCTGAAAATATTTATCAGGATATGCGGAAGCGACTGTGTGAAGCACAGAATCACCGCCGCAAGACCGCTTGCTAAAAGTTTTTTAGCATTGTATTTCTCATCTGCATGATTATATAGTTTTGCAAACTGGAGCATAAACCACAAAGAAGTACAGTAAGCCCCCATTAAAAGAAGATTATCCGATATCATTGCAAGGGATGAAATTGCAGTGAAATCGCAGATTATGCGTAAAATAAGGTAAAGAATTGGAGCTATTGTGCAGATATCAGGCAGATGGAAATCGATTACCGCCTGCAACCCGAAAACAACAAAGAACACTGCAGACAAAATTCCCGTCACTCTGAGCAATGTCACCTGCCACGGCATAACTGCGGAAGAGGTTACAGTGTCTGTGAAAATTTCGAAAAGAACAGAAATTGCATACAAAAGGCCTGCAACACCCATAGGAATATTCACTCTGGGCTCATAACTTGGGATACGGCGGTTAAAAAAGCCCAGAACCGCTACTACCAGAGCAATCAGAAAAATAATAAATAAAATATAATTTCCAATTGCTTCAAAATTATGCTTGAAAAAGCCCGTATCGGTTTCAACAGTAAACCAGAGTTGAGCAAAACGCAATACTATACTAAG
>JAFVTZ010000076.1 GCA_017502965.1 Clostridia bacterium | reverse complement strand
ACCGTGACGGTGTTTTCTATGAGGGTTGTTTCACTATACCCCAAAAGGATGACAACGGCGAAAAAGTGAGTGTGACTGTAATCGAGAATCACGCTTTCCATAAGTCGGAAAAACTGTATTCTGCCGATATTGAACTTGCGGGACTTGGCGAAATAGGTGATTATGCTTTTGCCAACAGCAAAATTCAGGAAATAGTTATAGGTGCAGGGATAAATTCTATCGGTGATACAAATACCGACGGTGAAACAAGTGTATTCAGTTTTTGTAATGACCTTGAAAGTATTACTATTGATAAGAATAACGGATATTATGCCGATATAGACGGTGTACTGTTTAACAAGGATATTACTCACCTTATCCGTTATCCTGCAGGGAAAAATTCTAATTCCTATAAAGTTCCCGATAGTGTTATAGAGGTTTGGGATAATGCTTTTTATGGCTCAAAATATCTTGCATTTGTCACATTTTCTAACCGTTTGACCCGTCTGGGCTCAAATCCGTTTGACAGAAGTCCGAGCCTTGTGGGTATTTACTTTAAAGACTGTTATGCACCTTTAAGTTATGGGCAGGATCCGTTTAAAACAGGAAATGATTCTACTGTAATTTACTATACAAACGGTTATTATGAAAATAGCGGAGCATATCTTGGCTGGAATATTTTTGAAACTGCATATAAAATCAGCGAATATGTGCCTCCGTTTTTACAGCAGGGCAAACCGGCATCTTATTATACCATTGCTGTTATGAATCAGGAAGGTATGCCGATTGACGGTGTGCTTGTGTCTTTGGTTGACGGTCACTCAAACTTTGATGCTTCATATACGGTAGATGGAGTTCGTGTATTTACCGATACTTATGATGCAAAGTATAATGTTGGATTTGATATTGATTTCAATACTGCTTATACACTTCGTGTAACAGACAAGAACGGTGTTTATTTCGGTTATGAAAATGCCGAGTTTTATCTTGATGAGGCAACCAGGATTACATATATAACTTTGAGTTCTGTGCCGACAGTTTCGGGAATAAGTGTGAGTTACCGCTGCAAAAAACCTGAAGACATTTCAGGCGATTTCTGGGCAGGCGGTCAGGCAGATACTAATCTTACATTTATTCAGGGCGCTTATTATAATGTGGATATAAACAGTGAGGTTGCAAAGGTCAACACGGAAATAGTTGATTCTTTCACAGTTAAGGTGGGATGCACTTCAGATGCGGGCAGTTCAATAACAGATTATCGCCTGATTCAGGGGGATAAGGAACTGTATAATTATTCGGGTGCGGCTATTTCACGCGGAGAAGAGGGGTATAAACCGCTTGAGTTTACACTTAATACAACCGATGTAGCTAATGAAAAGGATATTGTAGCCGAAGTTACTTTTGTTGATGAAAAGGGTGTCAAGACCGTTATAAGCGAAAAACTTAATATTCAGGTTTTAAAACTCGAACTTTATGCGCTTGACCTTTCGTGGGCATCAAATGAAATAAAACTTACTATAGACGATAATATCCCTGTTTTGGGTGGAGCAGAACTTTCTCTTAGTGAGTTTAATAAATCTAAGGTTAATATTGCTGTAGGACCTGATTATTTCCGTATACTTATCGGCGATTTCGGCAATGACGATATAAAACTTGAAAATGAGTTTTTTGAGTCTAACTATGACCGTCATTGGGGTCAGATATTCACAAAAGATAAAAACCGACGCTTGTGGGAAAGCGAAAATGTTGATAAAATCGGTCTTACCATAGGCGGTTATATTGAAATCAAGTACAAAGGAATTAACGCAAACGGAGATCCCGATTTTGATTTGAATTCATCTATAACAGGTAACCTTAAATATACCTATGCTGACGGTATAACCCGTACTGTATGGGTTATACCCATAAGGCTTGAATACAAACTTGAACTCGGTGCAGAGGCTACATTTGAACTGAGTTTTGATTTTGATACCAAGTCACTTTATGCGCCCAATCTTCAGTTTGAAGTTAACGGTTCGCTTTCTGCTTATGCAGGAATAGGTTGCAAATTGGCATCTGCAGGTGTGTACGGCAATATTTCAAGTATGATGCTCTGGGATATTGCACCTCAGTTTGAACTGAATAAGTGGAGCCTGAAAGGTGACCTCGGTGCTTATGTCAAATATAGCGGACTGTTCCTTAAATTTGAAAAGAAATGGTCATTGTTTGAGGAACTTAAATGGAATAACGAATGGACAATTTACAATAAGGCTTGGATAAGTGATACTACCGACGGTTGGGGCAATAAGGTTGCCAAGACTTATGCGGCGGCTGTTGCAGAATATTACGATCAGGAAAACTATGTTGTTGCAACAAGTGAAGATTCCGGGGATTACAGCGGAATAGAACCTCAGCTTTTGCGTCTGGATGATACACATATCCTGATTGTATATGCCGACGATTTCAGTAATTCTTCGGGATATGATGAGTACAATTATCAAAAACTTGTTTATCAGGTGTATAATACCGAAACTAAAGAGTATACAAAGCCCGAAATTATTGACGATATCCGTGACACAGAGGGTAACGGTTATGCTGACGGTATGTTTACTCTTTACGCTGGTCAAAACGGAGTATATCTTGCCTTTACCCAGATGACAAACCGTGTTACTGCTGAAAATGCAGATGATGTGGAAAGTTATGTATCTGCACTTGAAGTTAAAACTGCTGTTTGGGACAGTGAAAAATCCGCATTTGCCGATATAGGTTTTGTATCAGGGAATGATTGTTATGATACAGCGCTTACTATGGGTGAGATTGACGGTTGTCCTGCTGTTATATGGATACAAAATGCTGAAAACGATATAACAGGAGTTACCAAGAAAAATAATATGTCTATTCTTTGCAGTTTATATTCAGGTGAAGAGTGGAATACATATACTGTGGCGCAGAATCTTCCTTCTATTACAGATTTGGCACTTTATGACGGAACTATTGCTTATATTACAGATTCCAATAACGATTTGTTTACTGTTACATCTGAAGGAGAAAATATTGAGGGTTATTATGACCGCAAAATAATAACTCTTGATGCCGACGGAAAGGTTCTGTCGGTTTCTGCCGAAGAAGACGCTTATCACGATATTTCTGTTGTTGGTGACAGTCTTGTATATTACTGCGCTAATAATCTTTATGATTTGCAAACAGGTGTTGCTTTGTTTGATGAAGCAGTTGCCAATTTTCCTGAGAGTTATACTGTTTTGACAAATGAGGCAGGCGGACTTTGCGGAATCTTATATACCGATAATATGATTTATGATTCCAATAGCGGTGAAAACGGCTCAAATATTTTTGGTATATTCTATGATAACGGTGTCTGGGGAAGACCGGTTCAGTTGACCGATTACGGCAAGGGTTATTATGTTTCTTCGTTTGATGCGGTTTCGGTTGACGGGGAGTTGTTGCTTTCTGCTCTTGTAACACAGATGTCTGAAAATCAGAATTCGGGCGAAGACTCAGAACTTGTAACACTTAACGAGTTTGAAACAACGGTTATTTCTTATCCAACAGGTTATTCTACAGAAAAACCCGAATTGGTCTATGAGGATATCGCTCCTGATTCAGATTTGGCAGTATCAATTCCCATCCGTAATAATGGAATAGATACCCTCAAAGTAAGTGAAATTGAACTGTCGCTGAACGGTTTGGGTTCAATAAGTAAAATACTTGGAATTTATGACAGTGACGGTAATTATTTGCCTGACGGTCTGCCTTCAGGTACTGAGGGAGAAGTTCGGATTGTTTATCATACTTCATCAGTATCAAGTGCTGAGCCGACAATTAATATAGGAGAAAATTCTTATAAGTTGGAACTCTGGTACAGTGATCTTGCGGTTTCTGCTAAGCAGGTATGGCTGAGCGGTATGCCGTATCTTGCGGCAAGTGTGTATAATCTGGGTCTTGTACCGGCAAAAAGCGGTATTTCTTTATCAATAAACGGTGACACATTCTACACCGCTCAGACAAATCAACTTTCTTACGGCGAAATGCAGCATTTACTTGTTCCTATCAATCCTGACCTGCTTAAAGGTGATGCAGGAATGATAACAGTAAGCCTTGATATAGAAGGGGAGTATATGCTCGGCAACAATGAGACTACAGTTTCCTTTACATCTGACGAGGATGTGCCCTTGGGCGAAATTGTTTATGATGTGAACGGTGACGGAAGTACGGATATAAGGGATTTGATTCGTCTTAAAAAGATAATGGCAGGTGTAGAAAAGGAAAACCGTGAATCTGATATTAACTTTGACGGTGTATTAACCTCTGTTGACCTTGGTCTTTTACGAAAAATGTTTATAGTAGGCGTATTTGACATAAAGCAGATATATAATTTGTAAAAAAATATTTTTTCTGCTTGACATTGGGTTTTTGGGGTGGTATAATTTCAAAAAATGCGTTGAAGGAATTATTTCTTGCATACATTTTCTTCAGAGAGTCGGCGGGTGGTGCAAGCCGATGTGATGGTGCAGGTTAAGTCTCGTTCCGGAGCAGAACGGCTGAAATTTCAGTAAGCTGTTACGGCTTGCCCCGTTATCATGGCAGGGAACTTGTTGGAGTTTCGCAGAGTGACCGTGTTTTTAAATACGGTAATCAGGGTGGTACCGCGAATAAACATATTCGTCCCTGAGATTGCATACAGCAGTCTCAGGGACTTTTTGTTTCCAAGTTCTAATAAATTCTGTTTATTGAAAGGAAAAACCAAAATGAAAAACATCAGAATTACCGACATTACTTTGTGCAGAAATACCTCGCTCAGTTTTAAAGAGCGTATTGAAATAGCGCGTCTGCTCGAAAGACTAAAGGTTGATACTATCGAAATTCCTGCGATAGAAAATATAAAGAGTGATACTTTGTTTGTCCGCACAGTGGCTTCATTTGTTAAAGAAAGCAAAATTTCTGTATGTGCAGGTTATACTCCCGAGGGTGTAAGTTTAGCCGCTGCTGCGCTTAATACGGCAAAAAATGCAGAGATAAGAATTGAACTGCCTATGAGCCCTGTCGGTATGGAATATACCTGCCATAAAAAAGCGCCTGCTATGATAGAACTTATAAAGACTATGGTTAGTGCAGCTAAGGAAAAATGCAGCGAGGTTCAGTTCTGTGCTGTGGATGCTACACGCGCTGAACAGAGTTTTCTTATTGATGCTATAAAAACCGCCATTGAAGCGGGTGCTACAGTTATAACAGTTTGTGATACTGCCGCTGAAATGATGCCTGACAGTTTTGCAGAATTTGTAAGCAATCTGAAAAAGGAAATTTCAGATGTAGAGCTTGCAGTTTCGGTTGAAGATAAAAACGGTATGGCTACAGCCGCTTCAATTCTTGCTGTGAAATCTGGTGCGAACGGTGTGAAGACAGCCGTTTTGGGCGGTGTAGTAGCCCTTGAAACTATGGCGGTTCTTATTAAGAACTGCGGAAATTCCTGCGGTTTCGAGTGCAATATAAGACACACGGAAACAGGCAGAATAGCAAGCCAGATTTCCCGCATTATTACCCCTGTTAATACAAATACTGTATCTGTTAAAACTGAAAGTGACAATGCAGTTCAACTTGATGCTAATGATGACCGTGATGCTGTGGCGGCTGTTATTGAGAGCCTCGGTTATGACCTTAGTGAAGAAGATATCTCAAAGGTTTACGAGGAATTCTGCCGTATAGCCGCTCAAAAGAGGGTTAGTGCGAAGGAACTTGACGCTATTGTTGCAAGTACCGCTTTGCAGGTTGAGCCTACATATAAACTTGTAAGTTATGTTATAAACAACGGAAATATTATTTCATCTTCTGCTCAGATAAAACTTGAAAAAGGTGAAGAGCAAATGGAAGGTATCTGCATAGGTGACGGCCCTGTAGATGCGGCTTTCAGAGCGATTGAGCAGATAATAGGCAGACACTATGAACTGGATGATTTCCAGATTCAGACCGTAACCGAAGGTAAAGACTCAATGGGTTCTGCAGTTGTTAAACTCAGAGAGGGCGGTAAACTCTATTCGGGTACAGGTATTTCAACCGATATTTTAGGTGCAAGTATACGCGCATATATAAATGCCCTCAATAAGATAGCATACGAGGAGGAAAACTGATATGAAACTTTCATTTTCCACAAAAGGCTGGCATAACAGCAGTTTTGAGGAGTTCTGTGATATTGCCCGCGATTTAAAGTTTGAGGGTATAGAACTCCATAATATACACAACCGTCTTTTTACGGATAAAAACGGCGCTTTTCATGATTATACTGCCGCCGCAACGGTCAGAAAACTTTATGAACTGAAACTCTCAATCCCTTGTATTGATTCTATCTGCGACTGCGGTATTGAGAAGGAAAAAGAGAACACATTAAAAGAAATACGCGACTGCATAAATATTGCAAAAAATCTTAAAATTCCCGCTGTCAGGGTAAGAGCAATAGAGGGGGATAATGCAGAAGAATGCATAGAGGATATTCTTCGCACTGTTTTGCCTGATGCCGAGAATGCAGGTATATGTATTCTGGTTGAAACCTCGGGTGTGTTCTGCGATACTGCAAAACTCAGAGAACTGCTCAATGTTTTTGCCTGCGATAATCTTGCCGCCCTCTGGGATATGTATTCAACATTTTTCAAAGGTCATGAAGATGCTGATACCACAATTAAAAACCTCGGTGCTTATGTAAGGCATGT
>JAFVTZ010000075.1 GCA_017502965.1 Clostridia bacterium | reverse complement strand
TAGTTTTTAAAGACGGAGCCGAAATAAATAGAATTGTCGGCTACAGACCTAAAGAAGATATTCTTGCGGCATTACTATGATAAAAACCCCGTTCTTCCGAACGGGGTTTTAGTCTTTCAAACTTATATTTCAAATACATATAAACAATTTTTTCTGAAATTTGCAAGTGTTTCTTCTAAATTGATTTCATTAAGTTTAAGGTTAACTTCGGTTTTATTTGTTTTTCCGGTCCATGTTTTGCATAGATATATGTGTTTCGCACCATTTACATTTTTTATATCATTAAACAATTCCACATACTGCTTTATAAATTCAGAATTGGTATCACCTTTGCCGAGGTCACTGTCGCAATCACAACACCAGTCCGTAACTCTGAAATCAATGTTTTCTCCCTTTACAGATGTTTTTACATCATGTTTAGTGCCTGTGTGGATTTTAAATTCATATTTATCCTCTATACTTTTATATTCATTTTCATCTACATCACCATATAAAGCATCATAAATAAAGTAACACCTATAAATTCACCTCATATCAAATTTATCACAAAAAACGGCAAATGTCAAACTTTCAGCGATAACCTATATTCGGTGTCTTCATTTCAACGAACGGGGTACTCTGCGTCACATATTCTCCTTTGCGGTGTTAACGGAAGCGACAAGCATTGCCCGAAGACTTATACACATAGCGTTTAAATCGTTGTATTCATTTTCGGAAATATAATTTGTTTTGTAAAGTAATTCCAACCAATAACCTGTTTCGTTTGCTTCTTTTAGTGCTATCTGCATTTTTGCAATAAAATCCGCTTTACCGTGTGCATACTGTGCTTCGCGAATATTCGCACCTATGCTTGTACCACTACGACCTATCTGGTTTGAAATAATATGTTCTTTATTTTCTTTTAAGTATTTTACGAGGTTTATAATCGATACAGCAAAATCTAAAGATTTAACAGATAATTTATCGTTACGCATAATAACACCAACTTTCCTTATTTATTATATCTGTCACCAAAAACCTTTTCAAGGAAAAATGAAGTGTTGGCTGTGCCAATACGAAGCATTTGCTTCGCAAATATGAAGCAAAGCGCATATACCGTCTCTCAATGTGCCGAAGGCACGCTTCATAAGCATCAGCGTCTTCATTATTCATAGCATCTTCGGATGCGCTTCATTTCACCAAAAAAATAGCAGCCGACAAATGTCGGCTGCTATTTTTTTGGTGACCCGGACGGGATTCGAACCCGTGTTACCGCCGTGAAAGGGCGGTGTCTTAGGCCTCTTGACCACCGGGCCATTGGTGGCTGTAATTGGATTTGAACCAATGACACTGCGGGTATGAACCGCATGCTCTAGCCAACTGAGCTATACAGCCATATTTTGTTTTCGTCACTTATGGGCGACTTGTATATTATATCCGTGTAAAGGTGTTTTGTCAATACCGAATTTTATTTTTTTTAATATTTTTTTAAATTTTTTCAAAACTTGCAAATTTTTCTTTACTTTTGGGAAACTTTATGATAGAATACCAAAGGTTAGTATGCGGTATTTTGCGTTACTGACCGCGTCACCGTTTACTATGCTGCAGGTGTCTGCCCTTTCGGGAACACCTATGACCTGCGGCTTGGTTTGCGGATAAATTAAAAAGAGGTGAAAAAAATGACAAAAGAGACAAAGCAGCAGATTATGGCTGAGTATGCTACTCACGAAGGTGATACAGGTTCACCCGAAGTTCAGATAGCAGTTCTCACAACCAGAATCAATGAACTCAATGCTCACCTTAAGGATCATCCGAAGGATAAGCATTCTTACCGCGGTCTTCTTAAGATGGTAGGTCACAGAAGAAACCTTCTCGCTTACCTCCAGAAGGTTGACATTGAGAGATACCGTTCACTCATCAAGAGACTTGGTATCCGTAAGTAATTCACTACAAAGAGGCAGACCGTTTTGCATTATTCGGTCTGCCTTATTGTAAAATTCGAGAGATTTTTGAGGTTAGCGATAAATCGGGTATCCTATTTATATAAGGTATCGGATTTATTGCTAAACAAAAATCTCTTACAAAAAGAAAAGGAGATTTAAAATGTTTGAAAATTTCAAGGTTTATGAAACCGAACTCGCAGGCAGACCTTTAAGACTTGAAACAGGTATGATGGCAGGTCTTGCAAACGCAGCAGTTATGGCAGGCTACGGTGATACAAGAGTTCTCTGCACCGTTACCGCATCTGCAAAACCCAGAGAGGGTGTTGATTTCTTCCCCCTTTCGGTTGACTATGAAGAAAAAATGTATTCTGTGGGAAGACTTCCCGGTTCTTTCACAAGAAGAGAGGGAAAGGCAAGCGACAAGGCAATTCTGGCGTCCCGCTGTATTGACCGCCCGATTCGTCCTCTTTTCCCGAAAGATATGCGCAACGACTGTTCAGTAGTTGCAACTGTTATGTCGGTTGACCCTGACTGTTCACCTGAAATTGCAGCAGCAATCGGTGTTTCCTGCGCTATTGCTATTTCCGATATTCCGTGGGCAGGACCAATATCCAGCGTAAACGTCGGTCTTGTTGACGGCGAAATCATTATTAACCCCAATTTGGAGCAGAGAGCAAAAACCGACCTTAACCTCACCGTTTCTTCAACAGAAGACCTCGTTGCTATGATTGAGGCAGGCGCTAATGAGATTGACGATGACCTTATGTTTGACTGCATTATGGCAGGTCACGAAGCAAACAAAGAGGTTGTAAAATTCATAAACTCAATTGTTGCTGAAATCGGCAAACCTAAGTTTGAATTCCAGTCAAATGATCCTGACCCCGTTATCTTCGAAGAAATAGAAAACTTCTGTATTGAGGATGTTAAAAAAGCCCTTGATACTGATGATAAACTCGTTCGTGATGCAGCACTTCTCCCCATTAGCAATGCTTTGCACGAGAAGTACGATGCTCAGTTCGAAGGCAACGAAGCTAAAATCGACGAAATCCTTTACCTTATCCAGAAGCATGTTGTAAGAAGTTGGCTTAAAGACGAGAAAAAGCGAGTTGACGGCAGAGGTATTGATGAAATCCGTCCTCTTGACGCAAAGGTTGACCTTCTCCCCCGTGTTCACGGTTCAGGTATGTTCACCCGCGGTCAGACTCAGGTTCTTTCTATTGCAACCCTCGCTCCTGTAAGCGATGCACAGAAACTTGACGGTCTTGACGAAGAAACCTCAAAGAGATATATCCATCACTACAATTTCCCCTCCTTCTCCACCGGTGAGGCCCGTGCCGCCCGCTCCACCAGCCGCCGTGAGATCGGTCACGGTGCTCTGGCTGAGAAGGCTCTGCTGCCTGTGATTCCCCCCGTTGAGGAGTTCCCCTACGCCATCCGCGTTGTTTCCGAAGTTCTGTCCT
>JAFVTZ010000074.1 GCA_017502965.1 Clostridia bacterium | reverse complement strand
CCTTGAAAAACAAGGTTTAACTGTCGCTTAAAATTTTATATTTTTAGATTTAACTTTCAACTCTGCAAAAACCTTTTTTCTTGCAGGGTCTTTTCCTTATGCCTTTTGGGTGGTGAGTGAATTAATTCTTTCACGCTAATTTCCTCCTGTTAAAACTAAAATTTATTTGTTTATAAGTTTGTTTGCGTCATCAACCGCATTCTGGATTCTTGTGATATATTTATCTCTTACAGTTGCCCAATTTTGCTGTTTTTCAAGTACATCTGTACCGAGTTTGGACATAACAGCCGAAACCTCGGAAGAAGCAAAGTTTACATTGGGTGTAAGCGAGAAGTTCTGAAGTGCTCCGGGCTGGCAGAACTGGTCATAAGTCAGGAAATGAACAACATCGTCATTCCAGCCTTCTGATTTGTACTGAGCCGCTACACTGCTGAGGTTTTTTTCGTTAGGATATTTCAGATATCTGAAGCAAGAAAGAACAGCAGCCGCTGCAACAGGGTTTCCTGCAGCAGGAATAGCATAACCTGAAGTAACGCCGAGCATATAGTAACCGTCAGCCTCGCTGTGACGGGGGTAAGGTACTAAAGATATCTCGCCTGCTTTCATCTGAGCAGTAAGGGTAGGATTATTTTTAATGCCCCAATAACCGCCGCAACTGAAAAGCATTTTTGCGGTTGCAACTTTATTTTCAACGGGAGAATAATAACCTTTTGCGCCGCGGGAAAGAAGATTTGAAGCAAAGTTTCCGAACTTTTCATAATTTCCGTTGAAAAGCGGGTCTGTTGTAATTTTGCCGTCTTTAATAGCAACAGCGGTTGAGCCCATTGAACTCATATATGCACTGTAAAGATTAAGGAAATCTATACCGTAAATATCAACTACACCGTCACCGTTCTTGTCGCCTGCGATTTTCTCGATGTACTCCATCATCTTATCCCAGGTCCACTCGTTCTTTTTATAAAGTGCCATCGGGTCTTCAAGACCTGCACTTCTTATAAGAGCGCTGTTGTAATAAAGTGTTTCAGATGTGAAAACGTCAGTTACGAGTGAAAAACTCTTATCGCCGATAGAATAGATTTCGTTATATTTAAGCATATCTTTCCACATAACATCTTCACGGTTTATAAGAGTATTGACATCTGCGAAAATTCCCTCAGAACAAAGACGCGGGAAGAAAGCCTTAACCTTATGCGCCTCAACAAATGAAGGAGGAGTACCTGTTGCAAGCATTGTTGTGGTTGCAGCCCAGGTATCTGTTACCATCATTTTTTCAACCTTTATGCCGTAATTCTCTTCTGCAAGTTTATAAGCCTGCGCCCAGAGCGATGTACCCGCGGTTGCATCTTCGTCGGAAGTGCTGAGTACTTTGATTACCTTGTCTTTAATTTCATATTTCGGGAGAGCAAGTTCGGTATTTGCAGGGGGAATCTGCGCATCACCAGTAGCACCCGTGCTCGAAGTTTCTCCTGCTTTCTTACAGCCTGCAACTGAAAAAATCATAGCCGCTGCAAGTAATAATGCAAAAATTCTCTTTTTCATAATCAGTTCTCACTTTCTGTATTGATATTATTTAAAGCCTTATAAAGACCTTCACGCATTTTTTCCCATCCGCTGTACTGCAAAGATGAAAGTTTATCATAAGTTATCTTGTTTTCCTGACTTTCGTAAAAAGTCTTGAAATCGCGGTTGGTTATAACCGAATCGTAAGCCTCGTTTACCGCCTTGTCTTTACCCTTTGATTTCAGCATTTCAAGCAGTTCAAAATCTTCTATTGCCCGCTTTAAAGCCTTATATCTTAAAGTAAGAAGCGGTGACATATCACCTGACGGATATACAAAATTCGTATCTCCTGCAGGGTACATCGAATATCTTATCTCTTCACGCGGTTTTTCGGGCCATATATTGTAACTCCAGCGAAGAAGACCCTGCAAACCGAAAAAGTGAGTTAAAACCGCCACATATCTGATTTCAAGAAGACCGCTCTTAATGTATGTATTCGGCGCATCGGGGTCACAGCATATATACCATAAAAACCTGACATCTTTATTCTCTTTTACGGCAACTTCAAATTTTTCTTTCTGATTTAAAAATCCGCAAAGCGAAGGCGCAAAATCGGAAATCGTTGTTTTGAAATTATCGTAAAACTCATATTTGCCCATTGCAACTTTGTACTGAAATTTTGGAGCGAGTTTTCTTATTCTTTCAAAATTCACTTTGAATATTTCAAGTTCCCACGGCTCATCCGCGGCAACTCTTGCAATATCTATCCAGCCTTTTTCTATGAAATGTGAATGAATCGCTTTTATGTAATCCTCAATATCTTTTACCCTGCGCATATATTTGTATGCACCGTCTGTATCGCGGTAACGGATTCTGAGAATATCGCTGTAATTTGTGTAGTTATAATACCCGTCGCTCACAGACTGCCAGTTATTGAGAAGACCGAAAACCTCAATCTCTTTATCTATCCCATAAGAAAGACACAGTTCAATGTAACGGTCAAGCACAGAAAAATCATAAACAAAATCACTGTTTTGTTTTTCAACAGTAACCATTGAATATTCGAACATATTTGCCGGAGTTTCTTTATCAAGAAAACACCTTTGTCCACACCAGGGAATTTCGCTGACTACTGCCGTAATAGAACGCTGACCTATATCGGACAGAGTTTTAACATACTGCTCTATAATCTCAAAATGCCTGTCACTCCAGAGTTCTACCTCGGCTTTTCGGGCGATATTTGAATTATGCTGCCATAAATCAAGATAAAAACTGCCGTCTTTAAGGTCAGGTAAAACAGGCTCGTATACTTTAAGCGAATATTTAGCCTCGCCTAAAAGTTCTTCATCATCAAAAAGCTGCGAAGTATAAATTTTGATACTTCCGCTGTATTTCGCCGCGGGCAGGTCTGACGGAACACTCAGTTCCACATAAACCGCGTGAGGAATGTCGGCTTTAACCTGAACAACTTTCTGACCGAGCAATGCATCAGCATAATATACACCTTTATCGTCCTTTATGATATCTATATGATTCATAGAAGCCGAAAGCACACCGCTGTGTTCAAGACGGATGTTGTTCATATCCCCTATTTCGGAAAACCACCCTTGTGTTCCAAGGTTCACAGCGGTCGGGCTGTCACTCTGGAATATCACCTGAAAAGCGGCCGTGCTGTTGCGACAGGCACTAAGTTCAATCTTTCGGGTTTTCGGAACAAAATTATGAGCGGATAAATCGCCGTTTAAACGCAATTTAAAACTCTCATTTTCCAATGAAAAAATAGTATCCATTGCTTTCTCCTTAGTATTTTGGGACTTTAATATGCAAATTGCACTATTTAAAGGTATATACTACCCCTTTATATTTCAAATTATAACAAAAAAGCACGTCAATAACAATTATAAATTTATGAAGCCAATTTGCATATTTTTTACTTTATGAAAAGCAGCAAAAAACCAAAAAAGTAAAATCTGTACTATTTTATACGATATTATTGAACCGATTTTAAGTTTTAATTAAATTTGTATTTTACTTTTATTATAAAACACTCACTAATAAACTTATACTTTTTTTACTTTCGAAAGTATTGTAAAATATATTCAAATTATGTATTTTTTTACTAAATTAAGCAGTCTATTATTTTAGAAACATATAAAAGGTAATTCTGCGCAATAAATTCTGCTCCATTATCGGTTGGATGAACACCGTCATAAGTATATTCTGAAATATCGTTGCCCACAAATTCAGCATTTATCAAACCGTCAGTCGGCATATAAACATCAGCAAATCCACGGGCGAGTTTTCTGATTATTTCGATTTTTTCCGAAAGGTCATTTCGCATTGAGAGTTTATCTTCTACCGGAGCAAGATAAGGTTCAATAATCATTATCTTTGCATTTGTATGCTCCTTTATCCCCGAAAGGACCGCCCTGTAACGTTCTTCAAAAACCGCATTATCCAATATGCTTCCTAAATTGGCATAATGCCATACATCATTGATTCCTATCATAATAGAAACAATATCAGGCTGTATATCAATAAAATCACTTTGCAATCTATAAAGTAAATCTTTTGTTTGACTGCCACCTATTCCCAAATTTAAAAATTCAAAATCTATTTTATTATATTTTTCCCGGATAAGCCTTGCTGCCATTCCGGCATATCCACCGCTGAGATTATGAGGGTCTTCACGTCGTCTTCCGCAATCGGTTATACTGTCACCCTGAAATAATAACTTTATTTTTTTCATATTATCACCTTATCTCAAAAAACACTATAATTTT
>JAFVTZ010000073.1 GCA_017502965.1 Clostridia bacterium | reverse complement strand
TATATTTTCATTTATCATAAAAGAGTCCCCCGAAATGATAAATTTTTTCGCATTTATATTCATTTTAAAATATACATATAAAGTATCAAAATGTCAAGTATATTTTGCGTTTTTTCAACACTTTTCTTGGAAATTTTACACAGAATTTTACTAAACTCTCAAATACTCGTTTTTTCTCACAAATGCTCCTGAATACTCACTTTTTGCAAAAGGGCAAAAAACGGTTGACAAATCGTTCTACAATGTGTAGAATATAATTGTACTACAACTTGTAGAATGGAGTGAAACTATGAAAGATTTACAATTAGGTGTAGTTGAAGCCAGATTTGCGGATATTATATGGCAGAATGAACCTTTGTCATCAGCAGAACTTGCAAAACTTTCCGAAGAACAACTTAACTGGAAAAAGACTACAACATATACCGTTTTAAAAAGGCTTTGCGACAAGGGGATTTTTCAGAATCTTAAGGGAACGGTTACATCGGTTATTTCAAAATCTGAGTTTTATTCTTTGAAAAGTGAGAGGTTTGTTGACGAGACGTTCAAAGGCTCTCTCCCTGCTTTTCTTGCGGCTTTTTGTTCCCGTAAATCATTGACATCCGAGGAAATTTCCGCTCTCAGGGAGTTGGTAGAGCAGTACGGGGAGGAATAATATGGAGTTTTTATTTTTAAAACTTGTAAATATGAGTATCACTGCGAGTTGGCTTGTGCTTGCGGTGGTTATTATCCGTATCCTGTTCAGAAATTCGCCTAAAGTTTTCAGGGTTATGCTTTGGGGACTTGTGGGAATACGCCTTATTCTGCCTTTTTCTTTTGAAAGTGTGCTAAGCCTTATTCCAAGCGGTGAAACTCTGCCTGAAAATATTATCAGCGGACCGAGTTTTGATATAAAATCGGGCATAGGAGCGATTGATAACAGGGTGAACGAATATCTTGCCGACCGATATTTTGAGGGTGTTACAGTTCCCGCCTATAACGGATACAACACAATGCGGATATTATCCTTTTTGTGGATAACAGGCGTTGTCGCTATGCTTGTATACTCGTTTATAAGTTATTATAAAATCGCCCGAAAAGTGAAAGAATCTGTAAATTTAAAAGAAAATATTTTTATTTGCGATAATATTCCTGAACCATTTGTTTTAGGGCTTATTAGTCCGCGGATTTTCATTCCGTCCGATATGAATGAAAACGATATGATTTATGTTACGGCGCACGAAAAGGCTCATATAGAGCGCAAAGACCACCTTTGGAAACCTATTGGATTTTTAATCCTTGCGGTGTATTGGTTTAATCCTTTAATCTGGCTTGCATATATTCTTTTGTGCCGGGATATCGAACTTGCCTGCGATGAAAAGGTTATAAAAGAAATGGGCGAAGATGTGAAAAAAGAATATTCCACTGCTTTGATAAATTGCAGTATTTCTCAAAGGGCAATAACCGCATGTCCGCTGGCTTTCGGCGAAACAGGGGTTAAAGAGAGAATAAAGGCAGTATTGAGTTACAAAAAGCCTGCTTTCTGGATAGTTGCAACAGCAGTTGTTTTAAGTGTTGCGATTACAGTATGTTTTTTGACCGACCCTGTGAGCAAATCCAAGAATAATAATTACGGTATTGTCTCGGTTGTTTGCGGTGCAGAGTGCGACAATGTGGTTTTTGAGTATGAGAACGGTACGGTTAATAAACAGTTTCCGCATATAAACGCAAGATGGGAAAATAAAACGGGTGATTTGCTTTGTTTTGGCAACGGATTTGAGTTATACAGATATGGCGAAAAATGCCGGATGAAAGATGGTTACGCTTATAATCTGAATCTAAATTTAGTGCAAAACGGCGGAGAATATGAAGACTGTTTTGCTCTATCGGGATTTGAACTTGAAGAAAGCGGAGAGTATAGAATTGAAAAGGAATTTTATCTTGAAAGCGACCCTGATAAAAAATATATTGCATATATAAACTTTACGGTTGATTTGAGGTATTCATTCCTCGGCAAATATTATGCAGGCGGAGAAACTGTAGGTTATGCAGGAATTTCTTCTTTATGGATTGATGGGGATGATATCCCGATGTTTCATATTTCCGATGAGGATTTCAGCCTTTCTTCAAGCTTTTATCCAAAACCGAGTTTTTCTTCTTCGCTTTATCGGATAGACGGTCTTCAGCAAATTAAACTCGAAAAAGACAATTTTGATGAATATATGCAGTTTATTATCTGGGATGAGGGATATTCTGCAAAAAGGCTCAGAAAAGATAATCTTAATGCATTTTCTGCATTTGATACCGAGGGCAGATTTTACTACCTTTTAGAGCAGAAAAACGGCGATATTTATATCGCTCAGGGTTATTCCGGCTCGGACTTTAAAATCCACTTTATTTTTAAAATGGACGAAGTTGAATGAATATATTCTGACAGCACCAAAGAAAATTGATGCGTACAGAGAAGTCAGATGAAAAATCCACTATAAAAAGGTGGATTTTTCTTTTTATATATGTTATACTATATTGAATACTTATGACCGAAAGGCAAAAGGCGGTGAAAAAAGGTGCGCATTTTAGGTATAG
>JAFVTZ010000072.1 GCA_017502965.1 Clostridia bacterium | reverse complement strand
TTACAGACGAATAACCGAGATTGCACCGAAAAATTTAAACCCGGACGGAAAACTTATTTTCGAGCTCGGAATAGGTCAGGCCGATGCTGTAGCAAATCTTATGAAAAACAATTTTACTGATATAAAAATTATAAAAGACCTTGCCGGGATAGACCGCGTCATTTCCGGAAGGCTTAAATGAGGAGACATATATGTTTGACAAACTTGATTTCATCGAAGGAAGATATGACGAGCTTAACAAAAGTGTAAGTGACCCCGAAGTCATTGCCGACAATGCTCTGTGGAGCAAACTGTGCAAAGAGCTTTCGGACATTACACCTATTGTTGAAGAATACAAAAGATATAAACAGGCAAAGGAAGATTTGGCTGAAGCTAAAGAAATCTTATCCGGTTCTTCCGATAAAGATTTAAAAGAGCTCGCCGAGCTTACTTTATCCGAGTCAAAATCTGCTATTGAAGAAGCTGAAAACAATCTTAAGATTCTTCTGCTTCCCCGAGACCCTAACGACGATAAAAACGTTATTATGGAAATCCGTGCAGGTGCAGGTGGAGACGAGGCAGCACTTTTTGCTTATGTTTTATACAGAATGTATTCTATGTATGCTGAATCAAACCGCTTTAAAACCGAGCTTTTAGACTGTAACGAAACAGGTCTGGGCGGATTTAAAGAAGTCGTTTTCCAGGTTTCAGGAAAAGGTGCTTACAGCAAACTCAAATTCGAAAGTGGTGTTCACCGCGTTCAGCGTGTACCCGATACTGAGTCTTCCGGTCGTATTCACACTTCCACAGTTACTGTTGCGGTACTTCCCGAAGCGGACGATGATGTTGATATAGAAATTAACCCTTCTGACCTCAGGATTGATGTTTACCGTGCAAGTGGTGCGGGCGGTCAACACGTTAATAAAACCGAGTCTGCTGTTCGTATTACTCATATGCCGACCGGTATAGTTGTTGCCTGTCAGTCTGAGCGTTCACAGCATCAGAATAAAGATGCGGCAATGAAGGTTCTTAAAACCAAGCTCTATGAAGAACAGGAAAGAAAGAAATTTGAAGAACTTGCAAGCGAGAGAAAATCTCAGGTAGGTACAGGCGACAGAAGCGAAAGAATCAGAACCTATAACTATCCGCAAGGTCGAGTTACCGACCACCGTATCGGTCTTACTTTGCACAAGCTTGAACAAATATTAAACGGAGATATAACCGAGCTGATTGAGGCACTCACAGCCGCAGATCAGAGCGAGAAACTTAAAAATAATGAGCTTTGATTTAGATTTAAAAGGCAAAGTTTTTGCAGCACCTATGGCAGGCGTTTCAGACCTGCCATATCGGAAGATTTTAAAATCCTTTGGTGCTGCTCTTTTATTTACCGAAATGGTAAGTGCAAAGGCACTTTGCTATAAAGACAAAAAAACTTACAGACTCACAAATATCGAAGATATCGAGGGTCCAGTTGGTGTGCAAATTTTCGGCAGCGAACCTGAAATCATGGCGGAAGGCGCACGAATTGTACAGGCTCAGACCAAAGCCCGATTTATCGACATAAATATGGGTTGCCCTGTTCCGAAAATTGTAGGGAACGGCGAGGGCTCTGCACTTCTTAAAAATCCCGCGCTCATAGCCGAAATTGTAACCGCGGTGAAAAAAGCGGTATCTATTCCTGTTACTGTTAAAATCCGTGCGGGCTTTTCGCCCGACACCATAAACGCGGTAGAAGTTGCTAAAATATTAGAGGCCAGCGGTTGTGATATGGTATCTGTTCACGGAAGAACCCGTGAGCAATATTACAGCGGAAAAGCTGACTGGAACATAATCCGAGAAGTTAAAAACTCTGTTAAAATTCCCGTTTGCGGTAACGGCGATATTTTCAGCGGCAAAGATGCTGTGGATATGCTCGAAAGCACAGGTTGCGACTATGTTATGCCTGCGCGTGGGCTTATGGGGAATCCCTGGCTTATAAAGGAATGCAACTGTGCAATAGACGGCACGGTGTACACTCCCCCATCTGTAGAAGAAAGGCTCGATATGGCTCTTTACCATGCCGCAAAACTTGCCGAATATGCAGGCGAAAGAAACGGCATCCGCCAGGCAAGAGCTCATCTGTCCTGGTATGTGAAAGGTCTGCGTGGTGCATCAAGACTTAAAAATGCACTCACCGCTGCCTGCACAGTAGCCGAAGTTGAGTCTATTTTAAAGGGGGGGAATGAGGAGTGAACTTTTTAACCAAAAATATTAAAATAATCTCCGTTTGCCTCTTTATCATTATCGCACTTTCTGCATTTTTATTTCTTAATAAAGCAGATACCCAAAAAACACTTTTTGCTTTTGACACTTTTGTCAGCATCAGTTTTGATGGTAAAAAAACAGCTGTTGCAGACGAAATTGAAGCGGCACTTTTAGAAATGGAAAATCAGCATAGCAAATTCCGGTCTGATTCTGTTGTTTCAAAGTTTAACAATTTGGCAGAAGGCGAAAAAACAGAAATCCCACCCGAAATGGCAAGTCTTATTCTGCGGTGTGATGATATAAGCCAAAAAACAGACGGCGCTTTTGATATTACAACATCCACACTTTCTGATTTATGGCAGGTTAAAACTGCAACTGAGCCACCTTCGGACGCCAATATTAAATTGGCTCTTTTAAAGACGGGCTATGAAAAAATCTCTCTTGATGAAAATACTCTTTTAAAAACCGATGCCCAAATTGATTTTGGTGGAGTGCTTAAAGGATTTGCTGCGGACAAAATTCGTGAAATTGCAAGT
>JAFVTZ010000071.1 GCA_017502965.1 Clostridia bacterium | reverse complement strand
TCCGCATTTCACCCTTGTTGGCGCTACCACCCGTTCGGGACAGTTAACCGCTCCTTTGCGTGACCGTTTCGGTGTACTGCTTAGACTTGATTTATATTCCCCTGAGCAACTTGCAGAAATTATAATGCGCTCGGCAGGAATTTTAGGGATAGGTATCGACCGTGACGGTGCTCTTGAAATAGCATCCCGTTCGCGAGGAACTCCCCGTATTGCAAACCGACTTTTAAAGAGGGTAAGAGATATTGCTCAGGTGCAGTTTGACGGTATGATAGATGAAACTACCGCATCTGCCGCACTCAAAAGGTTCGAGATTGACGAACTCGGTCTGGACGAGTTTGACAGACGAATGCTCACTGCTATTATCACAAATTACAGCGGCGGCCCTGTAGGTCTTGATACTCTGGCGGCGGCTATAGGCGAAGAGGCGGTAACTATTGAAGATGTTTACGAGCCTTACCTTATGCAGATAGGCTTCCTTACAAGAACTGCAAGGGGAAGATGTGTAACTGCACTTGCCTACGAGCATTTGGGTATTACAAATAACAATAAACAACAAAGTATATTTTAGAGTGAAGAGATAATGAGAACAGTTGAAGGTTTTAACGATTACGAACTTATAGATGCAGACTCGGGCGAGAGGCTTGAACGCTGGGGAGATATTATACTGATAAGACCCGACCCTCAGGTTATCTGGCAAGGGGAAAGACGGGACAAGCGTTGGCGGGATGCCAATGCTATATACCACCGCTCAAATTCAGGCGGCGGTTACTGGGAAAAACTCAAAAATGTTCCCGATGTCTGGAGTATAAACTATAAAGAACTTACATTCCGTCTCAAACCCATGGGATTTAAGCATACAGGTCTTTTCCCTGAGCAGGCGGTTAACTGGTCTTTGGCGCAGGAACTTATAAAGAAAGCAAACCGCCCCGTTTCGGTACTGAATTTATTCGCTTATACAGGCGGTGCTACGGTTGCCTGCCTTAAAGCGGGAGCGGCGGTTACTCATGTTGATGCCTCAAAAGGTATGGTGCAGTGGGCAAAGGAAAATGCCGCTGTATCAGGCGTGGCAGACGGTAATGTCCGCTGGCTTGTGGATGACTGTCTTAAATTTGTTAAAAGAGAAATCCGCAGAGGAAAAAAATACGATGCTATAATAATGGACCCGCCGTCTTATGGCAGAGGTCCTACAGGAGAAGTCTGGAAACTTGAACAGCAACTCGGCGAACTGCTGAGTGAAAGCGGAAAACTGCTTAGCGACGATGCGATTTTCTTTTTCCTTAATTCCTACACAGGCGGTCTTTCTCCAACAATCCTTAATTATATGGTAAGAAAATACGCTGTGTGTGACAGGGGAGAAGTCACCACCGACGAAATAGGTCTTTATATAACCGATAAGGGAATTTCAATGCCCTGCGGTAATACTACTGTCTGGAAAAGATGAAAATGGATAATATAATTGAAATTAAAAATCTTGTATATGAATACACCGAAGAGGATGAAACCTTTGTTGCGGTTAAAAATGTAAACCTTGATATAAAAAAGGGCAGTTTTACCGTAATTTTAGGTCATAACGGCTCGGGAAAATCTACCCTTGCAAAACTTATGAACGGTCTTAATAAACCCTCTTCGGGAAAAGTTCTGGTTGACGGAATCGATACTGCCGACGAAGAAAAAGAACTCGAAGTCAAAAGACGGGTGGGGCTTGTTTTCCAGAATCCCGATAATCAGCTTATAGCCTCTGTTGTAGAAGAAGATGTGGCTTTCGGACCTGAAAATTTAGGTCTTGAACCTAAAATTATAAGACAGCGTGTGGATGATGCTTTAAAGGCTGTAGGGATGTATGAATTCAGAAAATCCACTCCTCACAGGCTTTCAGGAGGACAAAAACAGAGAATAGCAATAGCAGGCATAATCGCTATGGAGCCCGAGTGTCTTGTACTTGATGAGCCGACGGCTATGCTTGACCCCAAAGGCAGAGCGGAAATTATTGAAACTTTAAAAAGGCTTAACAGCGAAAAGGGAATTACGGTTGTGCTTATAACCCACTTTATGGAAGAGGCTGAGAGTGCTGACAGGGTTATAGTTATGAACGACGGCGAGATAATTGACGACGGCACACCAAAGGAAATTTTTAAAAAGGTTGAAAAATTAAAACAGGTAGGTCTTGATGTTCCTCAGACTACGGAACTTCTGTATGAGCTTCAAAAAAACGGTTTTGATATTTCAACCGATGTTATATCAATTGAGGATACTGCTTTAAAAATATCAGCAGTACTTAATTCGGAGGAATAATTTTGGCAATTTTAGAAGTAAAGGGATTAAGCCATACTTATGGCGGAAATACCCCCTTTATAAACGATGCGGTGAAAGATGTCAGTTTCAGTATTGAAAAGGGCGAAATAATCGGAATTATCGGGCATACAGGCTCGGGAAAATCCACCCTTGTTCAGCATCTTAACGGTCTTTTGAAACCAACTGACGGCACCGTTCTTTTAGATAATGAGGATATCTGGAAAAATCCCCGTGAGATAAGAAAAGTCCGTTCTCAGGTGGGGCTTGTTTTCCAATACCCTGAATACCAACTTTTTGAGGAAACAGTTTTTGCGGATATTGCTTTCGGACCTAAAAATATGGGTCTTGAGGGCGATGAACTCAAAAACCGTGTTATAGAAACCTGCAAAATGATAGGCGTAAAGCCTGAATATCTTGAAAAATCCCCCTTTGATTTATCGGGCGGAGAAAAGCGCCGTGTGGCAATAGCGGGTGTTATGGCTATGCGCCCTAAAGTCATTGTTTTCGATGAGCCGACAGCAGGGCTTGACCCGAAGGGTCGGGAAAATGTTATGCAGATAATAAAAAGTTACCGCGAAGCCACAGATGCTACTGTTGTTATCATTTCCCACAGTATGGAAGATATGGCGCTTCTTGCAGACAGGGTTATAGTTATGAACAAGGGCGAACTTGTTATGTTTGACACCCCCGAAAAGGTATTTTCTTCGGGCGAAAAACTGCTTGAAATAGGTCTTAATGTGCCTATTGTGACCCGTGTTTTCTATGAACTGAAAAAACTCGGTGTAAATGTTCCTCAGGATGTTTTTACGGTTGAGCGTGCAGTTGAGGTGCTTTGTGAAATCAGGGGGTGCAAAGATGCTTAAAGATATCACTTTCGGTCAGTTTTATGACAGCAAATCTTTATTGCATAAAGCAGACCCCAGAATAAAAATCGTTTTAATGGTTTTGCTTATAGTTTTCATATTCATAGCGGGGAATATGTATTCGCTCGCTTTTGCGGCAGTTTCGGTTTTTAGTATTTTGCTTGTATCAAAAGTGCCGTTCAAACTTTACCTCAAAAATATGAAAGCAATTTTGCCTGTGCTGATTTTCACGGCAATAATAAATATGTTTTACGGCGAGGGTGAGCCGATAGTTTCTTTCTGGATTTTTTCTCTCACCTTAGAGGGAATAAGCCGAGCAATTTTTATGGCGCTCAGAATCGCCCTTTTAATATTTATCAGTTCTGCTCTGACTTATACCACAACCCCTAACGACCTTACAGATGCTATTGAACATCTGCTTTCTCCGCTGAAATATGTGGGACTTAAAAATGCAGTGCATATAATGGCTATGATGATGACTATTGCACTCAGGTTTATCCCCACCCTCATAGAGGAAGCCGAAAAGGTTATGAATGCTCAGAAAGCAAGGGGAGCGGACCTTGAAAGCGGCGGTCTTATTGACAGGGTGAAGGCGCTTATCCCCATACTCATTCCGCTTTTGCTGTCGGCTGTCAGAAGGGCTTATGAACTCGCAGAGGCTATGGAATGCCGCTGTTATAACGGCGGTGAGGGTAAAACCCGAATGAAACAGATGACACTGTCGGTTTGTGATTTGTGGATTTCTTCGGGTGCAGTTTTAATAAGTGGCGGTATTATTGTATTAAATATTCTAATTTAAAAGGAGGCAGTGCCGAATGAAAAGAGTATTGCTTAAAATCGGTTATGACGGCACTGCTTACCACGGTTGGCAGGTTCAGCCAAACGGCATTACCGTTCAGAGCACTTTGCAGGATGCAATAGAAAAAATGCTCGGAAAAAGGCTTGCGGTTACAGGTTGTAGCAGGACCGATGCAGGTGTTCACGCAAAAGAGTTTTTCTGTCATCTTGACTGTGATGAAACACTGCCCGAAACGGCTTTTGTAAGAGGTCTTTCTGCACTTTTACCCTCAGATATATCGGTTTTGGATGCAAAAGAGGTCGCTCCCGATTTTCACGCGCGTTACAGCGCAAAGGGCAAGACCTACATATACAGAATTTTCAACCGCAACATAAAAGACCCGTTTTTATCGAGGTATACCTGGCAGATAGAACGGTCTCTCAATATTGAAAAAATGAATGAGTTTTGTAAAAGTTTAGTCGGAAAACACGATTTTTATGCTTTTTCCTCATCTGGCAGAACGGTTACGGATACAGTAAGAACTGTGAGTGACTGTTTTGTATGGGAAAGAGACGGTATAGTGTCCCTTAGTATAACTGCGGACGGCTTTTTATATAATATGGTCAGAATTATTGTCGGAACGGCAGTTTCTGTGTCTGACGGAAAAATTTCACCTTGCGATACAGAAATGATTTTATCCTCAAAGGCACGTGAAAAAGCGGGTATCACCGCACCGCCTCAGGGACTTATGTTAGATAAGGTATATTATCAGGAGTGTGAACTTAATGCCTGATTACAGAAAAAAACGCAGAAATAAAATATTTTCATCCCCGCAGAAGGTAAGGAAATCCCGAGTTAAGAATGCAAATGAGAGTGAAGACATAAAGATGTCTCCCTCAAAAAGACCTGCAAAGAAAACTTCGGAAAAAAGCAATATGCGGGTTATAACAGGAAAAAAACTTGAGCAGAAAAGAAGATTTAAGGTTTTTGCGGCTACGGTTTCTGTTCTTATTATAGCGGTTATAGTTCTGCAGATTATTTTTCCTGCAGGAATTATAAGAACTGTTTCGAATAATCTTGCACTTTTAGGCTCGGGAAGTTATCCCATAGAACTTGAAAGCAGCGATACACTAAATTGTGTATCCAAAGGTTCGCATTATTATGTACTTTCGGATACAATGGTGTATTCTTTTGCCGCTTCGGGAAAGGAACTTTTCTCTTATAACCACGGTTTTGAAAACCCAGTTATTAAAACCTCGGTTTCGGGGGCATTGGTATTTGAGCAGGGCGGTACAGGTGCTGTTATATTCAGCCTTAGCGGAGTAACAGGTGAAATAAAAACAGAAAAAGAAATAATAACCGCCGCAATATCCGATTCGGGAAATTATGCAATAGTTTCGCGTTCGGATAAATATGCATCTACAGTAAGTGTTTACAACAAAAGCGGAAAAAGGCTTTACGAATGGTATTCCGCTCAGGATACGGTGAACAATGCCGCCATTTCTCCAAACGGTAAGAAACTTGCAGTTTCAACATTCTCGGCAAATGTGGGTCAGTACAATTCAAAACTCAGGTTTTTGGAGTTTGATTCTGCAGAATCTGAACATAGTGAGAGTTTTGAGGGAAGTATAGTTTATTCGCTGGAAAATACAGGCGGGTCAAAACTTGCTGTTGTTACTAAAAACGGTGTTAAATTTATAAAATGGTCTGACTTTAAAACCACCGATTATGAAAACGGTTACAGCGCTGCTTTTTTCCGTGCAGGAAAAGGCGGAAGTACCGCTGTGTTTAACCGAGAAAACGATAAAACAGATAACCGCATAGTTATTTTCTCGAAAAAAGGCGAAAAAACCGCTGAGTTTGAATTTAAGGGAATTATAAGTGATATAGCGGTATACGGCGGTCATATTTATTGTATGAGCGATACCGATATTTATCTTCTGGACAGCAGCGGTAAAATACTTCGCAAGGCTTCCTGCGGATTCGGTGCGGTCAATCTATGTATTACTGCAACTAATACGGCAGTAGTTGTAACAGATAACAAAATCGAGAAAATCAAGTTAGAGCAATAGAAAGGCAAGGTAAAGTTTATGAGTTGGGTTATAGATGTTATTGCGCTTGTTATAATACTTATATGTGTGGCTGTTTCTGCAAAAAGAGGATTTGTAAAGGTTGTGGCTGAAGCAATAGGTTTTGTTGCGGCTGCTGTTATTGCTTTTACATTCAGTATGCCGCTTGCAGAAGTGACTTATGATAAGGTAATTGAACCACCGGTTATAAAGGCGGCTGTTGAGGCTGTGGGGGAGAGTGCTGAACACGAAGCATGGAACGCTTTGCCTGATTTTTTAATACAGAAAGAATCGGCATTTTTCGGAACAACTGTTAATCAGTTTACTGAAAAAATAACCGAAAATATTGCAGAGGGAACAGAAAGCGCGGTAAAAACCGCATCTCAGGAAATAGTAAGACCTGTGGCGGTTAAACTGCTGAATCTTCTTTATTCTGTAATTATATTCCTTGTTTTGCTGATAGTTGTAAAATTTTTGGCAAAATTCTTAAACGGCCTTTCTCGTTCAGTATTGTGGGTAGTCTTAACCGCACCCTCGGCGGAATTATAGGCGGTGTTAAAGGAATTGTTTTTGCAGTTATTTTCTGCCTTATTATTTCTTTGATAGTTTCTTTCTCAGGAAAACCTTTCCTCATTTTCACTGCCGAATCAATACACGATTCTATTGTTTATAAAATAATTTCAAATTATTTGCCTATAAGATAATTTTTAATTTTCCAAGGAGTTCTAAAAAATGAAACTTTGTTACAAATGTAAAAAAAGACCCGCTGTGGTTTTTATGTCGGATATGTCTAATCCCAATGCCGAGCCGCACGGTCTTTGCTTTGTCTGCGCAAAAGAGATGGGCATTAAACCTATTGACGATATGCTCAAAAAAATGAATATATCCGATGAGGATATCGAGCAGATGAGCGAGCAGTTTATGGATATAATGTCACTTGATGACAGTGATGATGCATCTTTGAATGATGAAACTTTTGATTTGGGAACCGCACCTGCATTCCCTTCTTTTATAAGTAAAATGTTTGGTGGCGAAAAAAGCGAGAAATCGGATGCTGATGATAATGGTGCAAAAACTGAAAATAAAGAAAAAGGCAAAAAGAAACGCCGCCGTTTTATGGAACAGTATTGCCAGAATTTAACCGAAAAGGCAAGGGCAGGGCAGATAGATGTTATCATAGGCAGAGATAAGGAACTCTACCGCACAATTCAGATTTTGTCCCGCCGTTCTAAAAATAACCCTTGCCTTATAGGTGAGCCGGGTGTCGGTAAAACCGCTATTGCAGAGGGGCTTGCGCTAAAGATTGCAAACGGCACCGCCCCTGCAAGACTTCTTGATAAAGAGATATATCTGCTTGACCTTACGGGACTTGTTGCAGGAACTCAGTTCAGAGGTCAGTTTGAAAGCCGTGTTAAAGGTCTTGTTGAGGAAATAAAACAGGCAGGAAATGTGATACTGTTTATCGATGAAATTCATAATCTTGTCGGAGCGGGCGATTCTGCCGAAGGCTCAATGAATGCCGCTAATATCTTAAAACCTGCGCTTTCCCGAGGTGAAATTCAGGTAATAGGTGCTACTACCTTT
>JAFVTZ010000002.1 GCA_017502965.1 Clostridia bacterium | reverse complement strand
CCGACATCTTCGTGGCAAAATTCTTTTATATGTTCACTCTGCATTTCTTCATTTGAAAAGAATTGCATTTTTGCAGGTGTTTCGGAAAACTCGCAGGTAAAATACAAATCGTAAGAAATTCCGGCATGACCGTGACCGAAACCGCCGCCCTTCGGTGTGCAAATAATTTTACCTTCAACAGTATTTTCGTTAACTATTTTAATTTCTTCAAAATCTGCTTTGCCACCGATTCTGCGAGAAAAATTCATTATAATTTTTGCGTTTTCGTTTTGCGGATATGTAAATCTTAATATACCGCTGTGAACATTCGCTGTAGCTTCCGCTAAAATATTGTAACGGTCTAATTTTACGGAGTAATAGCCTGCTTCTGTTTTTTCGCTGTCGTGAGAAAATTCCGATTTCCAGCCTTTTTTACCCTTTTTAAATTCAACATGACTGTTACTGCCGCTTCTTAAATCCGGTTCGCCCGTAACAGGCATAATCTGGATATTACCCAAATCACCGTACCAGCCTATACCGCTCATATGGTTGAAGCTGAAACCTTCTATCGTGTTATCGCAATAGTTGTAGCCATTACCGTTGTCACCGCCCGTTACTGTATCCGGTGAAAGCTGCACCATACCGCCGGGAACAGCGGCTCCGGGATATGTTTTTCCGCCGCCGTGATAACTTTCTGCTTGACCGTCCGCAACGGTACCGATCATTGTATCAACATATTTTACCTTACTCATAAAATCACCTATCAAAATTCTTTTCTAACTTGGTCATATACAGTTGCTGAGTTCTATTGTTTCTCCTGCTGAAAGTTCTGCTTTCAGGCAGTTGTCTTCAATAATATAGGGCTTATTTGCTTTGAGATTTTTCGTTTTATCGTTTAATTTAATTCTTAATGTGCAGTCGTTTTCTGCAGTTACCGCCGCATTTTTGAGAATTGAGTTTTCCCAAGAAATATCAAAGGTCAGATTTCCTCTTGCCCTGATACCCTTAACCGAACCCTTGTTCCAGTCATTTGGCAAAGCAGGTAAAAGCTCTGAAACTCTGTTGTCAGGAGAGCCAAGATGGCTCTGAAGAAGCATTTCCGTAATTGCTGCAACACCGCCGAAATTACCGTCAATCTGGAACGGAGGATGAATGTCAAAAAGGTTGTTGGCAGTACATTTTTCGAGTAAATATTTAAGATGCTTATATGCATTTTCACCGTCTTTAAGTCGGGTATAGAAGCAGATTGTCCATGCTCTTGACCAACCTGTTGAACCGCCACCGTTTTCAATACGGCGAGCAATGGTTCTTTTTGCCGCCTCATATATTTCGGGGTTGCTTTCGTTAATCTGATCACCCGGAAAAAGTCCGAAAAGGTGAGAAATATGGCGGTGTCCCGGATCGGTTTCCTCATAGTCCCGAATCCATTCGCGTATTGTTCCGTAACGCTCGCTGATTTCCATGGGTGGGAGCTTTTCCAAAACTTCAAAAAGAGTTTTTGAAAATTCTTCATCTTTGTTAAGAACCTTGCAAGCGTGAGCAGTACGGGTGAAGAGAGCATAAATAATCTGGAAATCTATTGTTGCACCCGCGGTAAACATACTTTCCTGCTTTTCACCGTTAGAATCGATATAATAAAATTCATTTTCGGGAGAGTTTGACGGAGAAGTGATAAGCTGACCCTTCTCGTTTTCTGTTAAATAATCCTGAACAAATTCGCAGGCTCCTTTTAAAATCGGATAAATATCTTCGAGATATTCTATACTGTTGGTGTATTCATAATGCTCCCAAAGGTTGAGACAAAGCCAGGGTCCTGCCATAGGGAAGAATCCGCAGTCAACGCTGTCGTGAACACCAGTTCTTCCGAATGCATCGGTAGTGTGGTTAATAACCCAACCTCTTGCGCCGAAAAGTTCCTTTGCGGTTTCAGAACCGAAAGAACTGACCATTTTCATAAACCGGATGAAAGGCGCAGAAGTTTCGGAAAGATTTGCACTTTCGCTTGGCCAGTAATTCATCTGAAGATTTATGTTTGTGTGGAAATCGCTTCCCCAAGGGGGATTGAAATCGTGGCACCAGATACCTTGAAGGTTAGCGGGAAGCCTTGCATTTTTGCCTGAGCTTTCAATCAAAAGATATCTGCCGAAATTATAGTAAAGAGCAAACAAATCGGGATCGTATTCATCCCATCTGAGTTCTTTAAGCCTTTGATTTGTGGTTAATTCACTGATTTCAGTTTTTTCTAATTCGAGCTGAACATTACCGAACCATTTTTTATGGGTCGCAATGTGAGTTTCTTTAAGTTTTTCGTAATCTGCATTTATAAGGCTTTCGATTGTTTTATTTAACTTGCTTTTGAAATCAACGGTTTCGTCAATATCATATTTGTTAACATTATAATTTGTTTCAAAAGCGGCATAAACAATAACATAGGTCGCATCAGTAACAGTTATTGAGCTATGGTCGGCAGTCAATTCACCGTCTGTTTTAACGCAAAGTTTTGCGCCGAATGACATACCCTCGCCGCCCTCACCATAGTATTGATGGGTGTTGTATGTAATTCTGCCGTTCATAATAATTGTGTCAGGATTTACGCAGGAGCTGTAGGCATCCTGCTTTCTTTTAATGCTCACGTTGCAGGAAAAAGGTTTTCCGTCAGTTTCAACCTTATAAACAAACCCGTCAAAATCCTCGCTGATAAAGCATTCACTTTTAAAGTTTATTTTGCTTTTGGTCCAGAAAATTCGGGCAACAGCTTCGCTTAATTCCAATTCCTTACGGTAGTTTGAGTATGGGGATTTATCAAGAAAATCAATAAAAATTTCCCCAAAGCTTTCATAGGAACGTACAACGGGCGGGTCGGATAAAAAAGTTTCGCGGGCAAGCTGAGCCGCTTCTTTAAGTTTTTCTTCGCTGACAAGGCGGCGGATTTCCTTGAGGGCTTCGGGTGAAGCATGATATTTCTCCTGAATCTGCCTGCCGCACCAGAGAGATTCCTCGTTTATTTCAATCTGTTCACAATTGGGGCTACCGTATTGCATGGCACCGATTCTGCCGTTACCTAAAGGCAACGCCCACATCCAATCATTTATAAATTCATCATACCAGAGTTTTGTTGACATATTTTCACAACCTAAAAATATTTTTGATATATTATAGCATTTGAATAAAAGTGTTTCAATATCATTGTAACGAAATATTTAGTTGTTTGTTTCATTCAAAAACTCCTTTATTTTAACAAAAAACAACTCCCGGAAAAGCTCTGAGAGTTGTTTAAGTGAATTATTATTTACTTTTGAAAAAACAAGAAATCAAATGTCGTATTTATCTGCATCATATTTTGTGCAGGGATAGTTTGCAACTCCGTTTTCATCGGTGAAGTTTTCATAAGCCTTTCTTTCTTCTTCGTTGGAGAAATCGGGAATCTTATATTCAGCACCGTTATGAAGGCTGCTTCTCCAGCCGAGGATATAGCTACTGAACGGTAAGCGTTGAAATAAGGCTGTTTGCCTTCAAAAATGCAGCTTAAGAATTCGTGAGCTACATAGTAGTCACCGCCTGAATGACCGCACTGCCTTGCCTTATCCTTATCAAAGGGATAGCCGACGGTTGAAACCTTTTCCTGCTCAACGCCTTCGGGGATTTCCCAATCGTTGTAAACTACGCGGATTTTTCCACCATCACCTCTGACGGTTTCTGCACTGCCCTTTGCACAGGCAAAACGGTACCAGTTGCCATGACCGCTGAACTTCTGGTCTGTGTAAAATAATAAAAATAAACGGATTGCAGAGTTTATTGGACTGCTCCAATTTGTGCGGACAGTACAAAAAAGACCTAAATGGTAGAAAATATTAACTTTTAAGCGACATACTGACTTCGTTTTTCAAGCGGAGTCAGTTTTGTTTTGAGTTGAATACGTTGGTGGTTGTAGAAATGG
>JAFVTZ010000070.1 GCA_017502965.1 Clostridia bacterium | reverse complement strand
TTCAGGGCGTTATTTTTTTATATAAGATAAGGAGTTTTGGTTATGAAATACGAAATACTTAAGTTATTGGCCTGCAATGCGCGTTATACATCAGAAGAAATAGCGACAATGCTTGATACAGAAACAAAAGCAGTTGAAAATGCAATTAAAGAACTTGAAAAAGACGGACTTATAAAAGGCTATAAGGCGGTAGTTGACTGGGATAAACTCGACGGTGCTTATGTTTCGGCGATTATTGAACTCAATGTAGTGCCGACAGCAGGTCAGGGTTTTGAAGAGGTTGCTAAAAAGATTATGAAATATCCCGAGGTTGAATCGGTTTATTTAATGTCGGGTGTTTATGACCTTAATGTTGTGGTTAAAGGTAAAACCTTAAAAGATATTGCCTGGTTTGTGGCAAAAGAACTTGCTACTATTGATTCTGTAACCTCAACCTCAACCCATTTTGTAATGAGAAGATACAAGGAAATGGATGTTGAACTCGTATCAATGGAAGAGGACGATAGGGGGCAGATTTGGGTATGATAGATTATTCCAAGGTTTTAAACGAAACTGTAACAGGAATAAAGCCTTCAGGTATACGCAAATTTTTCGATATCGCCGCTACTATGGACGGAGTAATATCTTTAGGTGTCGGAGAGCCCGATTTTCAGACTCCTTGGCAGATAAGAAAAGCAGGTATAAATTCTTTGCAGAGCGGTCACACGAAATACACTTCAAATACAGGTCTGAAAAGTCTGCTTTGTGAGATTTCAAAATACCTTGAAAGGAAATACAGCCTTTCTTATTGCCCTGAAAATGAGGTACTTGTAACAGTAGGCGGAAGCGAGGCTATAGATGCCGCAATAAGGGCAATAGTAACTAATGGAGATGAGGTTATAATTCCTCAGCCGAGTTATGTCTGCTATGAGCCGATGACACGCCTTGCAGGGGGAGTTCCTGTTATAATAAACACAAAGGCTGAAAATGATTTTAAAGTTACAGCCGAGGAACTTAAAGCCGTTATAACCGACCGCACAAAAATTCTTATTTTACCTTATCCTTGCAACCCTACGGGTGCTATTATGGAAAAAGAGGATATTGAAGCTATTTATGAGGTTATAAAGGACACGAATATAATAGTGCTTTCGGATGAAATTTACTCTGAACTTACCTTTTCTTCAAAGCCGCACTGCGCTCCTGCGGCGGTTGAAGGAATGTGGGAAAGAACAGTAACAATCAACGGTTTTTCAAAAGCATTTTCTATGACAGGCTGGCGTTTAGGTTTTGCTTGCGGACCGAAAGAAATAATGTCTCAGATACTGAAAATCCATCAGTACTGTATAATGTGCGCTCCGACCACTTCGCAGTATGCCGCAATAGAGGCACTCAGAAACTGTGATGAAGATGTTGAACGGATGGTAAAAGAATATAATATGCGCCGCAGACTTATGGTTTCGGGATTTAATAAACTTGGACTAACCTGCCGCGAGCCGAAAGGTGCTTTTTATACATTCCCGAGCATTGCTTCAACCGGTATGAGCAGTGAAGAATTTTGCGAAAAACTGCTCTATTCAAAAAAGGTGGCTGTTGTTCCCGGTACTGCTTTTGGAGACAGCGGAGAAGGGTTTATAAGGGCTTCTTACTGTTATTCTGTAGAGCATATTACTGAGGCTATCCGCAGAATAGGCGAGTTTCTGGAAGAAATTAAATGATTAAATGCGTAACTCTTTGTTTGAAAGGGTTGCGCATTTTGTTGTTAATATCAGTTTTCGACCGCTTTTGCAGTCTCTATGTTGTAAAATTATATAAATCGGCAAAACTGAGAGGAATAATATTGCTTTAATGGAAAAAATGTGATATAATTACTTCTAGTTGTTTTTTAATAAGTTGATTGCGAAAATATGGACAAAAGGGGCAATGAAATATGAAAAAAACAGCGGTTATACTTAGTGCTTTAGTTGCAATACTGTTAGTTGTTGTAATTGTTATGACTGTGGGACTTGTTGCGGTTTACAAGGGCGACTATACCTTTAAAAAGACAATTGTGTTTGAAGGTTTTGGGAATAGTGACAGTGGCGGCAGTACAGGAAATTCGACGGGGGATACTCAGCCTAAGAGTTTATCCGAAGCACTTACCAGAGCACGAAATTATAACGCTTCGCTGGCGCCTGATTTAGAAATTCAGTTTGAATTGCCAATAAACGGTTCTATGGGTTTCACTTCAACCACAGTTTCTGTTTACGGTAAGGATAATCTTAAAGGCAGCAAAACTGCAAGCCTCGCAGCAGGACAAGCGTTTATTATAAAAGAAGAAATCGACGGTAAAGTCTGGCTTGTAAGGACGGAAGACGGAACCGAAGGATATATTTCAAACAAAAACTGTTTTATAAATCTGCCTGATATAATCCCGTCAATAGTTTACAATATTACAAACAGCACATCTTCAATTTTTCTTTCTTCAAGGCGAGAGCTTCCGGGTGTTACGGGTG
Organism: Clostridia bacterium; assembly: GCA_017502965.1. Classification (GTDB taxonomy): domain Bacteria; phylum Bacillota; class Clostridia; order Oscillospirales; family Acutalibacteraceae; genus UBA737. Next base: position 1,097 of record JAFVTZ010000070.1, on the reverse strand, counting down.
AAAAACTTTTTAATTTTTATATGCAGAATGACAGGTATAATAAAAAAGAATTTGTAGCACCGGTTATGTATACAATGGCAAAGAAAATCTATGCGGCGCAGTGTGCGGCTTTGGCTGACGGTAATACCCTTGTGATTTACGAAACTTTCCGTCCCTATGAAACTCAAAAACAGGTGGCGGCGGCTTTACAGGAACTCTGTAACAGCGATTCAACCGTTAAAAAGAATGTCAATAAATCTCCGTGGTCGCTGAGTTGGTTTATAGCAACTTCGCTCTCTACTCTCCATATAGGTTGTGCAATAGATGTGAGTCTTGCGTCGGTCAATAAGGTGAGTCTTAACGATTGTGGAAGATTTAAGTTTGTTGAGATAACAGGTTTTACTGAGTACGAAATGCAGACCGAGATGCATGAACTGAGTGTTGATGCGGTATCGCTTGAAAAACCTGTTTCGGGAAATTCAAAAACAGCGTGGAAAAATGTTGAAAGCAATGAATTGATGACCGAGGGGTCTTTATTACTCAAAGATTATTGCACAGATACGGGTATGTCACCGCTGGCATCCGAATGGTGGCATTTCAATGATTTAGAGGCAGTAGATGAATTAGGACGTAATTTCCGGCTTGATTATGATTTTGAGATAAGTCTTAGTGCGCCGGTGGAATACTGAGGAGGATAAAAAAGATGGGAATCAACTTTAAGGAAATGAACAAGAAGAAAATAATTATTATTTCTTCTGTCGTTCTGGCTGTTCTTTTGCTCGCAGGGGCATGCGGTTTCTGGTTTTGGTATACAGATACAAACCGCGTAGGCTGGCATTGGGAAAAGAACGGTACATATTACCGCCTTGATGACGGCACAAAGGCTGTAGGTATGAACACTTTCGGTGATGACAGTTATTATTTCGCTGATGACGGTTATCTGGTTTGCGGTTGGTTTGAATATGAAGGCAATAAATACTATTCGGACGAAAAACGCGGCAAGATACAGACAGGTGTTACCGATATCGGTAATGATGCATACTGCTTCGGTAAGGACGGTATACTCCTTAAAGGTGATATTGAAGTTGACGGTAAAAAATATCTTTCTGATGAAAACG
>JAFVTZ010000069.1 GCA_017502965.1 Clostridia bacterium | reverse complement strand
GTGGTGGGATTTAACTGCCTGTTTGCCCTCTGCCTGCTTGATGCTCTCAAGGATATCGGGGTAAATTGTGCCCTGAGCGAGGTATGAAACGCCCTCAAGTTTGCGGGCTTCATCTGCAAATACATTTATAAATTCTGCGCCGATAATCTTTCTCTTTTTCTCGGGGTCGGAAACATTTGCGAGAAGATTTAAGAAACGGTCGGTAGCGTCAACATAAATAAGGTTAGCATCGAGTTCATCACCAAACATCTTGATAACGGCTTCGCTTTCGCCTTTGCGCATAAGACCGTGGTTAACATGAACACAAACGAGTTGTTTGCCGATAGCCTTGATAAGCAGAGCGGCAACTACAGATGAATCAATACCGCCTGAAAGTGCTAACAGAACCTTTTTGTCGCCAACCTGAGCGCGGACTTCTGCAATCTGCTCTTTGATAAAAGCATCAGCCAGCTCTTTTGTGGTTATACGAACCATAGAATCGGGACGTACATTATTGCTCATTTTAAATTCCCCCATTAATTAGTGTAGTTATCGAAATATCCCTGAACAAGAACAACAGGTGTTCCTTTATCGCCTGAACCGCTGGTCAGGTCGCAAAGAGAACCAATAAGGTCGGTGAGCTGACGGGGAGTTGTTCCCTGAGCCGCCATATTGCCGACTAAACTGCTGCCGTCCTTAGCCTTGATACTGTTCGAAATAGCCTTTTTGAGTTCTTCGCCAGAAAGGTCTTTGAAATCGTTATCAGCCAGGTATTTGAGTTTTAATTCGTTGGGAGTACCGATAAGTCCGTCAGTAAAAGCAGGGGAAACAACAGGGTCTGCAAGTTCCCAGATTTTGCCCTGAGGGTCTTTGAAAGCGCCGTCACCGTAAACCATAACTTCAACCTTTTTGCCTGTGGCATCAAAGATACGCTTCTGCACATCAAGTACTAAATCCTTGCACTCTTTGGGGAAGAGCTTTACGGTATCTTCGGTGGATTTGTTAGAGCCTAACAGACCGTATTTCTCATTATAACCGCTACCGTTTACAGGGGCAGTCATAATATCGTCAAGTCCGCAGACAATTTTAGCACCTGCCGCTTTAAGCAGACGCTTTGTGCGGGCGCGTGTATGAATATCGCAAGTGAGGACACAGTCGGTATAATCAAGAATAGCGGTGGGCTGATTTGCGAAGATGATTTCTACTTCTGCGCCACACTCTTTGATAAGATTCTGATAATACTCAACATAGTCAACACCGGTGAATTTAAGGGGATGAACACCGAATACCTCGCGGTAGCGTTCGAGAGATAGAACATCTGAATAAGGGTTAATGCCTGCGGCATCAATTTTATCCCAATCAGCAAGTTCGTTTCCTACTTCGTCCGAGGGGTAACTGAGCATAAGAACAATTTTTTTGGCACCCTTTGCAATACCTCTGAGGCAAATTGCAAAACGGTTACGGGAAAGTATCGGTAAAATAACACCGATTGTTTCACCGCCAAGTTTTTCTTTGACATCGGATGCTATGTCTTCTACTGAAGCATAGTTGCCCTGAGAGCGTGCAACAATAGACTCTGTCATAGCGATTACGTCACGGTCAAAAAGGTCGAAACCTTCAATTTCTGCGGCTTCTAAAACACTGTCAGCCACTAATGCTGCTAAATCGTCACCCTTACGGATGATGGGGCAGCGAATTCCTCTGGAAACCGTACCTACTCTGCGTTCTTTTTTCTCCATATTCATTATCCTTTCTTAGGATAGAGCGAACTCTATATCCTTTAACAACTAATTATTATAATCAATTTTTTTACTTTTTTCAATATTTTCTATATATTTTTTCAAAAAAATTTTGAAAAATTCGAAAGGATAATGAAAAGTTTTTTATTCAACTGTTACAGATTTTGCAAGATTGCGGGGTTTGTCGATATCGCAGCCTTTTGAAAGGGCGGTGTAGTAAGCAAAAAGCTGAAAAGGAATGACTTCGGTCGAAGCAGTAAACAAAGGGTCGGTTTTCGGTATTTTTATAACAGCCTGAACTTCTTTTTTAATACTGCTGCTTTGGTCTGAAAGACAGGCTATGACACGGGCTCCTCTGGCGCTTACCTCTTTTATATTGCTGAGCATCTTTTCATTAAGCCTTTCGCAGGCGCAAAGAGCAAAAACGGCGGTGCCTTCTTCTATAAGCGCAATAGTTCCGTGCTTCAGTTCTCCTGCAGGATAGGCTTCCGAATGAATATAAGATATTTCTTTGAGTTTGAGTGAACCTTCAAGCGCTACGGCATAATCGATATTTCTGCCGATAAAAAATACGCTGTTATCGGAATTTGTGACGGACGCCAGTTTTTTGATGTTTTCAGCCTCTTTTAGCGCAGATTCTATAGCCTCGGGCAATAATTTCAGACTTTCGATTGCCTCAGATATCCGCTCGTGGCTTAAAGTTTCAAGTTTTTCAGCAATAAGCAAAGCCAGAAGATAAAGTTGCACTATTTGCGTGGAATACCCTTTTGTGGTTGCGACGGCGATTTCAGGGCCTGCGTAGGTGTAGATAACCCCGTCTGCCATTTTTGCTATTGAACTTGCCACAACATTGACTATTGCCAAAACATAAGAGCCTTGTTTTTTAGCCTGCAATGCGGCGGCAAGGGTGTCGGCAGTTTCTCCCGACTGGCTGATAACTATTGTTAAAGTGTTTTGGTTGACTACAGGATTTCTGTAACGGAATTCGCTCGCTATATCAACATCAACAGGGATTCTCAGAGTTTCTTCCAGAACATATTTTCCAACCATTCCTGCGTGATAAGCAGAGCCGCAGGCAACAATCTGTATTCGGGAGAGATTTTTCAGCATTTTTGTATCAAGGTTCAAATTATCAAAACTGATGCCGCTGTCTTTAAGTCTGCCCTCTAAAGTTCTGCGCACAGCATCGGGCTGTTCCATTATTTCTTTGAGCATAAAATGCTCATAGCCTTCCTTTTGGGCAGATTCTGCCGTAAAGTCAAGAACAGAAATCTTGCGACTGGCATAACTGCCGCCACGGTTTAAAATTTCGGTTTTTAATGGGGTTATAAATGCGGTATCACCGTCTTCAAGATAGAGTGCTTTGTTTGTGTGGGGAATAATAGCGCATATATCAGAAGCGATAATGTTATAATCTTCCTGAAGACCGATAATAAGCGGGCTGAACTGCTTGGCGGCAACAAGAGTGTCGGGGTGGTCTGAACATAGAATTCCGAGTGCATAAGAGCCTTCAAGTCGGTTTAAAACCCGAAATACGGTTTCTTTAAGATTTCCTGTATAATATTTTTCGAGAAGTTGCGGTACAACTTCGGTGTCGGTTTCGCTTGAAAAGATTACACCCTCGGCTTCAAGTTCTGCACGAAGTTCGGCATAGTTTTCTATTATTCCGTTATGAACTACCGCAAATTTTCCGTTTCTGCTTAAATGCGGGTGGGCATTCTTTACAGTGGGTGCGCCGTGGGTTGCCCAGCGCGTATGCCCGATACCGATATTGGCACTAAGGTTTTCGGGCAGGCAACTTTTGAGGGTTTTAACCCTTTTTTCGGTTTTAAAAACCTCTATTTCACCGTTTAAACGGCAATTCCTGCCGAGTCGTAACCCCTGTATTCAAGTCTTTCAAGACCGTCGGTCAAAAATTCTGCCGCATTCTTTTTGCCTGTGAATCCTACAATTCCGCACATAAAATGTTATATTTCCTTTCTCTCTACAATTTCTTTGGTAGATTTTACAATGGAGTTTTCCGGATAAACTCCTCTGAGCATTGTAAGAGGGTAAACCGAGGTATTTTTGCCGATAACTGTGCCTGGATTTAAAACACATCCGCACCCGATATCCGCGCCGTCGGCTAAAATTCCACCGATTTTGCGAAGACCGGTTTCTATATCTGTATCAGAATGAATTACAACGGGTTTTCCGTCAGATTTCAAATTGGAACAAACCGCTCCTGCTCCCATGTGGGCACGGTTGCCGAGCACCGAGTCTCCGACATAGTTATAATGCGGCACCTGAACTTTATTCAGCAAAACACAGTTTTTAAGTTCGGTGGAGTTGCCTATAACACAGTTTTCGCCTGTTATCACACAGCCGCGTATATACGCTCCCGGTCGGATTTCAGTCCCGCTTCCGATAACGGCAGGCCCTTCAATAGTGGCGGTAGGGTGGATTTTAACGTTATGACCCACAAGCACATTTTCGGATATGAGCTTGTAACCCACGATTCCTTTTTCTATCAGTTCTTCTGCAAGTTTTCGGATTTTGGGCAGTATCTCCCAAGGGTATTCGCTGCTTTCAAAAAGTTTGCAAAGATATTCGGTTTCGCACTTGAAAAGTTCCTCGATTTTGATTTTATTCAACACAATGACCTCTTTCTATAACAGTTTTTGCGATAATATCTGCATATTCTTCGCATTTTTCGTAAGTTTCACATTCTGTCATAATTCTGATAACAGGCTCTGTTCCGCTTTGACGGAGCAAAACTCTGCCGTTATTATTTATAAGTTTTTCAACTTCTTCTTTTGCTTTCAATACTTCGCTGTCATTGAGGGTTGCCGCCTTGTCTTTAACGCGGATATTTTTAGTATATTGCGGGTAAAGATTAACAGGCTCTGCAAGATCTGCAAGATTGGATTTTGTATCGCAGATTTCTTCTGTTACCATTATTGCGGTGAGAAGTCCGTCCCCGGTGGTAGCATATTTTTTGAGAATTATATGACCTGACTGCTCACCGCCCAGAGAATAATCGTTTTTCTGCATACATTCGTAAACAAAGCGGTCGCCCACAGTAGTTTGCTCGCATTTGATACCTGCCTCTTTAAGGCTGTTTACAAATCCGCTGTTGGACATAATTGTTGACACAACCGTATCTCCGTTTAACATTCCGCGGGATTTAAGTCTTTTTGCGAGGATATAAAGCATTTTATCCCCGTCAACAACATTTCCGTTCTGGTCTACTGCTATACAGCGGTCGCAGTCGCCGTCAAAAGCAAAACCTAAGTCGAGATGCTGTTCTTTTACAATTTTGCAGAGGTTTTCAATATGCGTAGAACCGCAGTTGCTGTTGATGTTTAGACCGTCAGGCTCTGCTCCTACAACTACTGTCTGCGCTCCCAAGGCGGCAAAAACCGAACGCGCAATCATCCAGGATGCGCCGTTTGCACAGTCAAGTCCGATTTTGAGTTTTTTATAGGAATTTGATGCGAGGGAAATGAGATATCCAAGATATCTGTTTCTGCCTGAAACATAATCCACAATAAGTCCTATTTTCTCGCGGTTTGCAAGGGGCAGGTCATCTGTTAAGCCAAGGGTTTTAAAATCGCCGTCAAGGTAGGCTTCTATAAGTGCAGTTGTGTTGTCTTCAAGTTTTTCGCCAAATCGGTTTATAACCTTTATCCCATTGTCGAAATAAGGGTTGTGGGAAGCGGTTATCATAATTCCGCAATCAAATTCGTCCTGACGGGTGACATAGGAAACACTGGGGGTTGTAGTAACATGCAACAGATATGCGTCCGCGCCCGAAGCGGTGATACCTGCAACGAGTGAATATTCAAGCATATAACTCGACCGACGGGTATCTTTTCCTATAACAATACGCGCTTTGTGGTCGGCGGCGGTAGAGGTTGAATAATACCAACCTAAAAATCTGCCGACTTTGTAGGCGTGCATAGAGGTGAGTCCTATATTTGCTTCGCCTCTGAATCCGTCTGTTCCGAAATACTTGTTGTGGTTCCCTCTTGCTTTTGTGGGATTTATAACGATTTTATCGTGTAGAAGTTCGTCTGCGGTTATACTGAAAAGTTCGCAGAGTAAAAGCACCTTGTCTATCTGAGGCAAAGCCTGATTCATTTCCCATTTTGAAACAGACTGCCTCGATACCGACATTTTTTCAGCGAGTTGCTCCTGAGAAATATTTGCCGCTGTGCGTAGATTTGTAATTTTCTCTCCTATAGTCATAAGTATTTCCTCTTTCTGTTAATATATTAAATAGTATGCCTTGTTTTGGTTAATAATATCAAAATTTTATAACAGTATCAACCAACTATACTTTTCTTTTTTCGCAACTGTCAGTTGCAGAATAAAAAGCATATCTGTATTTTAGTACTACAGATATGCCTTTTAAAGTGTTATTTTGTAAATTTTAATTGACTATATTCAAATTGCTGAACACAAGATTATAAAAAGAAATAAAAAAACAGAGCACCGAAAGGTGCTCTGTAAAATTTCGAACTATTAGTTTGTGATGGTAAGCTCAGTGTCCTTATCGAAGAGGTGAATCTTGTTGGTTTCAAGAGCGATCTGAATCTTATCGCCGGGGCGAGCGGTGTTAGTCGGAGCAACGCGAGCGTTGATAGACTGACCTTCGCAACGCATATAGAGATAAGTTTCAGCACCCATAAGTTCTGTAACCTCAACATCTGCTTCAACGATACCGTCTTTATTAGCGGCAATAAGGTCTTCTTCGTTATGAACATCCTCAGGACGGATACCCATGATAATCTCTTTGTCAACATAGGGAAGGAGACAATCGTTCTTATTCTTATCAGCAGGGAGTTTAATCTTGAACTTAACACCTGCGCGTGTTTTGGTATCTTCAGTACCGAACTCTACGAAGAAGTCAGAGCCTTCTTTGAGGAGTTTAGCCTCGATGAAGTTCATCTGAGGAGAACCGATAAAGCCTGCAACAAAGAGGTTACAAGGATAGAGATAAAGGTTCTGAGGAGTATCAACCTGCTGAACAAGACCGCTCTTCATAACAACGATACGAGTACCCATTGTCATAGCCTCAGTCTGGTCGTGAGTAACGTAAATGAAGGTTGTACCAAGTCTCTGGTGGAGTTTTGAAATCTCAGTACGCATCTGTGCACGGAGTTTAGCATCCAAGTTTGAAAGAGGTTCGTCAAGAAGGAATACCTTAGGCTCACGAACGATCGCACGACCCAAAGCAACACGCTGACGCTGACCACCTGACAAAGCCTTG
>JAFVTZ010000068.1 GCA_017502965.1 Clostridia bacterium | reverse complement strand
TACTTGTTACATAAAACAAAAACCACCCATTCGGGTGGTTTTAATTGTTATTAGTCATTTACGTAAGGCAGTAAAGCCATCTGACGAGCACGCTTGATAGCGGTTGTCAGTTCGCGCTGGTGAGCGGCACAGGTGCCGGTCGCACGGCGGGGAAGAATCTTAGCACGCTCAGAGATGAACTTGCGAAGACGGGCTACATCCTTATAATCAATGCTTTCAACACGATCAACGCAGAAATGGCAAACCTTTTTGCGGCTCTTCTTGTGCATCGGTCTATCGTTTCTCTCGTTTTCCATTTTAAAAGCCTCCTTAAATATTATTTTATTTTTTGCTTAGAACGGCAAATCGTCGTCCGTAGCGTCGCCCAAATCGGCGAAATCGTTAACATCAGCATTGCTGAAAGAAGCGGGCTCTCCTGCTGTGGGAGCAGAGGGATCTCTCTTTGATTCAACAAACTGAACATTGTTGGCAACTACTTCAAAAGCGGTACGGTTGTTACCGTTTTTATCCTGATATCTGCGGGTCTGGATAGAACCTTCAATACCGATAAGGCTGCCTTTTTTGAAATATTTGGTTATGAATTCCGCAGTCTGACGCCAGGCAACTATGTTGATAAAATCGGTCTGACGCTCCTCTCCGGAACGGTAACGGCGGTCAACAGCAATGGAGAAAGTTGTGACAGATAAGCCGTTAGCAGTGGTTTTGAGTTCGGGGTCTGCAGTTAAGCGACCTGTTAAAACTACTAAGTTAAACATCTTTAATCCTCCATTACTTCTTGATTACCATAACGCGTAAAACACCGTCGGTAATCTTTACGATACGCTCAAGCTCTGCGGGGAAATTGGGTTCGCTTTCGAAATTGTAGAAAACATAGTAACCCTCTGCCTCGTCATTGATGAGATATGCAAGACGGCGCTTGCCCCAATCATCAACACTCTCAATAGTACCGTTTTTTGTGATAAGGTCGTTAATCTTCTCCTTGAGTGCTGCGGTGTTTTCCTCACCGTTTGCTACTGAAAAGATAACGCCAGCTTCGTACTTGTTGGTCATTTTCTTTACACCTCCCTTTGGACTTTTGGCCTCACACATTCTGTGAAGCAAGGAGCTAAAGGACATAAATTCCCTTTTAGCAACCGATATTATAACAACTTTATCCTGAATTGTCAACAAAAATATTGATTTTTTACGGAAATGCACTATAATATAAGTAAAAACCGAGGATTTGGGAGTGGCGCAAATGCTTCTGACTGTTGATATAGGCAATACCAATATAACTATAGGTGCTTATGAGGGCAATATACTAAGTTTCACTGCAAGGCTTGCAACAGAACAGCGCAAGACCTCTGACCAGTATGCAGCGGAACTTATGAGTATGCTTTCTTTATATGACCTTGATTTTGAGGACATTGAAGACTGTATTATAGCATCGGTAGTGCCGCAGGTTGGAAAAAGTATAAGCGAGGCTGTATCAAAACTTTGCCATATTGTGCCGCTGATGCTCGGGCCCGGTGTGAAAACAGGACTTAATATTAAAATTGATAATCCTGCGCAACTCGGTGCTGACCTGGTGGCGGGAGCGGTAGGAGCGCTTGATGCTTACACTATGCCCTGTGTGGTTATTGATATGGGAACAGCATCGACTATCAGCGTGCTTGACAGAAACGGAACTTTTCTCGGCGGTGTTATTGCGGCAGGAGTAAGACTCACCCTTAAAGCACTTGCTGAAAACACGGCGCAACTGACATCTATTCCCATAGAAGCGCCGCCGTCGGTTATAGGCGCCAATACGGTTGAGTGTATGCAGTCAGGTCTGGTTTACGGTACAGCTGCAATGATTGACGGTCTGCTTGATAAAATTGCCGGACAACTTGGTGAGACACCAACAGTTGTTGCAACGGGCGGACTTTCAAAAGATATAATTGTCCACTGCAAAAACGATATTATCTACAGCGAGAATCTTCTTCTTGAAGGACTTCGTGTTATATACGAAAAAAATAACTGACTTTAAGTCAGATTACATATATATTATTATGAACTGTACCGTTTGGACAGTATCGGAGGTAATGTAAATGACAAATTCGGAAAAAAGAAAAAAACAAACCGAAACATTAGTGCTTGGCTCTATTATGACGGCTCTCGTCATAGTGCTTCAATGGGTTGGAACTGCAACCACCTTCTTTGGCCCTTTTTCAACCGCGGTTGCACTTGTTCCTATTGTAATAGGTGCTGCTATGTGCGGCACGGCAATAGGTGCATGGCTGGGATTTGTTTTCGGAGTAGTAGTAATTATAACAGGCGGTGCGGCACTGTTTTTAGCATTTGATGTTCCGGGAACTTTCATCACAGTACTTTTAAAAGGTACTTCTTGCGGACTTGCAGCAGGCTTGGTTTATAAGTTATTTGAAAAATATAACAGATATATAGGTGTTATAGCGGCGGCAATAGTATGCCCCGTTGTTAACACAGGTGTATTTTTACTCGGCTGTTTTGTATTCTTTATGGACAGTGCCGATGCGATAGCCTCACAACTCGGAATGAATGTTTCGGGAATGGCACTTTTCTGGGCGCTGGCAATGGGTAATTTCCTTTTAGAGGTTGTTACAAGCCTTGTTTTAAGTCCTGTAATTGTAAGAATACTGAAAATCAAAAGAAAAGCATAAGCATAACAAAAACCGCTCAGAAAATCTGAGCGGTTTTCTCTTATTTTTCGGCGTGGCGTTTTATTGCATCGAATGTTTCCTGACTTATAACATGTTCCATTTTGCAGGCATCCTGAGAGGCAGTTTCTCTATCAACACCTAATTTAATAAGGTATTCTGTGAGTATAGTGTGTTTTTCGTAAATGCTTTCGGCTATTTCAAGCCCTGCTTCTGTGAGGGTGAGGGAACCGTCCTTATCGACCTCGATATATCCGCCGTTTTTAAGCAGACCTACAGCCCGCGAAACACTCGGTTTTGAAAAACCCATATATTCCGCAACATCAAGAGAACGGACATGTCCTGTCTTTTTATTTAAAACATAAATACTTTCAAGATACATCTCGCCTGATTCCTGTAACTGCAAACCCTTCACCTCCAAAATCTTTGTATATTGTATTTTAACACAAATCTTCGCAATATTCAAGAGAATAAAAAAGGTCGTATTTAGTATGTTTTAACAGAAATTTGGCATTTATCAAAAAAATGCTTGCAAAAGGCAGTTAATTGTGCTATAATTTTTCGGCTAATAAAAGTTAGCAAAATATAACACACATTCCGCCTGAAAAACGGGCAGGTGTCACCTTTACTACGGGTGATTCCCGCATGAGACGGGATGGAGGTAAAACCTTAGGAGGAAATTAAAATGGCAGTAGTATCTATGAAACAACTTCTTGAAGCCGGTGTTCATTTCGGTCACCAGACAAGACGTTGGAACCCCAAGATGGCAGAGTACATCTTCACAGAGCGTAACGGAATTTACATTATCGACCTTCAGAAGACCGTTAAGAAACTTAACGAGGCTTATATGTTCGTTCGTGACATTGCAGCAGAAGGCGGCGATATTCTTTTCGTTGGTACAAAGAAGCAGGCTCAGGATTCCGTTAAGGAAGAAGCCGAGCATTGCAGTATGCCTTATG
>JAFVTZ010000067.1 GCA_017502965.1 Clostridia bacterium | reverse complement strand
CCGAGTTCGGCAAGAGCGGTACCGTAACCTACTCTTGTAGCAACTTTTTTAATCTCTGACATAATTAAAGTCCCCCTTACTGTAACTCTGCAAGTTTAGCTTTGAGTTCAGCCATTGCCTGCTCAAACAACTCATCATTAGGTGCAGCACCATGCCAACTAACCTGATTTTCCATATAGGAAACGCCTTTACCTTTAACCGTTTTTGCAATAATAGCAACAGGCTTATCAATAGTTTTTGCTTCATTCAGTGCGGCTTCAATTTCATCAAAACTGTGACCGTCAATATTTATAACATGCCAGTTGAATGCCTCAAACTTTTTATCAATAGGATAGGCAGAGTTAACCTCCTCGATAGTACCGTCTATCTGGAGATTGTTGTTATCAACAAAAACAGTAAGATTGGAAAGACCCTTATTAGCTGCAAACATAGCAGCCTCCCAGACCTGACCTTCTTCAATTTCACCGTCACCTAAAACACAGTAAACTTTATAATCATTGTTGAAATGCTTTGCAGAAAGCGCCATACCAACAGCGGTAGATATACCCTGACCGAGAGAGCCTGAGGACATATCAACACCGGGGATATATTTCATATCGGGGTGACCCTGCAAAACACTTTCGGGGTGACGAAGAGTGGTAAGAGTATCAACACCGAAAAATCCGCGATGAGCGAGAACCGAATAAAGAAGCGGTGCCGCATGACCTTTTGAAAGCACAAAGCGGTCTCTGTTCTCCATCTTAGGATTCTGAGGGTCTACATTCATCTCTTTAAAATAGAGATAAGTGAGTATTTCAGCACTTGAAAGCGAGCCACCGGGATGACCTGATTTCGCAGCGTGTACCCCCTCTAAAATTCCCATTCTTACCTTACAGGCTGTGATTTGCAATTCCTTTTTAACTGCACTATCCATCTTTTCCATCCTTTCAAAAAATGCAAATTACTTTGCACTGAATTTATTAGTCAAATAATCTATAAAATCGGCAACCGCCCCGTCTTCGCAGGAACGTTTTGTAATATAATCGGCATACTGCGCAACCTCATCGGGTGAGCCTGCAACAGCGGCGCTTATATCAGCCGTTTTTAACATCTCTATATCATTGAAATAATCGCCTATTGCGAATATTTTGCCCTTTTCGATATTGAGGATTTCCGCAAGTTTCAAAATCGCCTGAGCCTTTGAAACTCCACGCGGTACCTGCTCGCAATAATATTTTGTCTCACCGTCAACAAAAGCGATTGTATTCATAAAATCAGAGCCACAGTTGAAATCCTTTAAAAACTCATTGAGTTTCACCCTGTCTTGTTCTGTTTCCAAAGCATAAAAGGCTTTATTCCAATTAAGTTTTGAAACTTCTTCAAAAGTGATTTCGGTAGTTTCGAGATTCTCATAAATCTGGTGGTTATCTGTCACCTTGGTTCTTTTTAATGTGAATACTCTTTCCCCTGTATGAATCTCGATACCGATATTCATATCAAGTTCTGAAACTTTCTTTACTATTTCATAATCTTCCAAAGGTATATATTCCTCATGAAGTGATTTTGAATTTTCATAATCGTATATCATACAACCGTTTGCAACAACACTCGGAGAAACCTTTTTAAGTTTACTTAAAACCATCCCGACAGCCGTAACACTTCTGCCTGTTGACAGAGAGAAATGACCGCCTTCGTTCATAAAAAACTCAATCTTTTTTATGTTTTCGGGGTTTACAAATTTATCAGCAAGAATTGTTCCGTCAACATCACTTGCAAGCAAACAATTATCAAATATTCCCATTATATCCTTTTCCTTTTTAAAAACCTCTCGAAATAATCAGGCAAATCACTCTCAAACTCCATATATTCATTACTTCTCGGATGAATGAAACCTATTTTTCTTGCGTGCAGACATTGTCCGTTTAGTTCGGTTATAACCTTTTTAGGTCCGTAAACATCGTCACCTGCAACAGGATGACCAATATGAGCAGTATGAACCCTTATCTGATGAGTTCTGCCGGTTTCAAGTCTCAGTTTAAGATAAGTAAACCCGTCAAGCCTTTCCATAACCTCATAGTGGGTTACAGCCTCTCTGCCGCCTGCCACTACAGCCATTTGCTTTCGTTTTATGGGGTGGCGGTCAATAGGCGCATTAACAGCTCCCGTATCATCTTTTATATTACCGTACACAATTGCGGCATATTCTCTTGTAAAAGAATGTTCTTTTATCTGAAGTGCCAATGAATTATGAGCAAAATCATTCTTTGCAACCATTAAAAGTCCGCTTGTATTCTTATCAATACGGTGAACAATACCCGGCCGCATTACTCCGTTTATTCCCGAAAGCGAATCTCCGCAGTGGAACATCAACGCATTAACAAGCGTACCCTCAAAATTGCCAGCCGCAGGATGTACAACCATACCTTTAGGTTTATTTACAACTAAAAGGTCGCTGTCCTCATAAATTATATCAAGCGGAATATTTTCAGCTTTAATCTCATATTCACAAGGGTCAGGAACTGTGATTTCCACCCTGTCCCCCGTTTTCAACTTAGTATTTTTAGCAGACGGCTTTCCGTTGACTAAAACTGCACCCTCATCTGCAAGAGCAGCAGCACGCGAACGCGAAACATCTGCTTCTACCGATACAAAAACATCAAGTCTTTGCGAAGACTCACCGTTATATACAGTTTCAATTTTCTGCATTTTCGTCCTCTTTTATATCTGCTTTTGTGTTTTTCATTTTACTCTCATTTACAGTATCAATTATAAAATACAAAATCAGAAGTCCCGCACCCAAAACTATCGAACAGTCTGCAATATTAAAAACGGGAAAATCGGGCCAGAATTCAAAATGCAGAAAATCAATAACCT
>JAFVTZ010000066.1 GCA_017502965.1 Clostridia bacterium | reverse complement strand
CTCAGTACCACGGGACAACAGCGCGCAGGCAATTACGGGAACTCCGAGTTCCTTTGCCATAATTTTGAGGTTTCGTGTGATTTCCGAAACTTCCTGAACACGGTTATCAATATCTTTTGCGGATTTCATAAGACCGAGGTAGTCAATAACAACCAAATCGGGCGAAGGTTTCATACGCCTGAGTTTTGCCTTCATTTCAGGAACTGTTATGGTCGAAGTTTCATCAAAATAAATGCTGGCTTTCGAAAGGTTTTCTCCAGCCTGAGCAAGACGCGCCCACTCAGCATCATCGAGCTCACCCGTACGGAGTTTTTCGCTCTTTATTCCCGCCTCTGCTGAAAGCATACGCTGAGCCAACTGGTCGCGTGTCATCTCAAGTGAGAAAAAACAAACAGTTTTACCTGTTCCAACAGCAACATTGCGGACAATATTAAGCGCAAATGAGGTTTTACCCATACCCGGACGGGCACCGAGAATAATAAGGTCAGACTTATGAAGACCTGTAATCATCTTATCAAGTGCTCCGATACCGCAAGGAATACCGATATAGTCGGCTCTGGTTTCCGGGTTTGCCATCTTTGTAAGGCGGTCATAAGTTTCGTTTTCGATTACTGATTTTATATGAGTAAGACCGCTTACTTCTTTGCCCTGACGGATTTCATAAATCCTCAGTTCTGCGGCATCAAGGAGTTTTTCGGAACTGAGAGTTCCCTCGTTTACATCCTTTATAATATTCTGAGCCGCACCCATCAGCGAACGGGCATAATAACGCTCTCTGACAATCGCAACATATGTAAGCACATTTGCCGAAGACGGAACATTCTGAACAAGCATAGTGAGATAGGCCTTGCCTCCTGCCTCATCATAAACACCGTCATTTTTCAGGTGTTCAAGCAAAGAAACAAAGTCTATCATCTGGCTGAGTTCATACATCGAAGCCATAGCCTGATATATTTTTTTATGCTGAGGCAGATAAAAATAATCTGCCTTTATCAGAACTGCAATATCACTAAGACATGCGGGGTCAATAAGCACAGCACCTAAAATCGCCTGCTCTGCTTCAAGGGAATATGGCTGGCGCACCCCGTCGATATTATATATAAGTTTTTCTTCACTCATTTTATTCAGTAACCTTTACAGTAACTTTTGCAACTATTCCCTGATAGAGTTTGATTTCTGCTGTATACTCACCGAAATTTTTTATATCAGGAGCAGACATTTTTTTGCGGTCTATCTCAATTTTTAAAGAATTTTTGATTTCTGCTGCGATTTCTTTTGTGGTAACCGAGCCGAAAAGTCTGCCGCCTGCGCCGGCTTTTGCTTTGATAACAACCGTTTTACCCTCAAGTTTTGAGGCGGTTTCTTTTGCCGCATTTATCTCCTCCTGCTTGTGGTGAGCCTTAGCCTCCTCGCGGTTTTTAAGTTCATTCAGTGCTGCATTGTCAGCCTCAACAGCTAATTTTTTAGGGAAAAGAAAATTGCGGGCATAACCGTCCGAAACATTGCAAAGTTCACCCTTTTTGCCTGTTCCCTTTACATCTGCTAATAATACTACTTTCATTGCTTTTTCTCCTTTTAGGCTGATTTTAAACTTCCATAATAATCGGGAGTATCATCGGACTTCTCTTTGTCTTTGTAAAGAGGAATTTAGAAACCCCGTCACGTATCCTGGTTTTTATTGTATTCCAATCTCTGATATTACTCATATAGCAACGCTCTAAAATATCGCATACAAGTTCATTGATTTCGTTCATTAGTTCTTCCGATTCTTTAACATAAACAAATCCTCGTGATACAACATCAGGACCTGAAACCACCTCACGGGTTATTCTGTCAATAGAAACCGCAACAACTATTATACCGTCATCCGAGAGATGTTTTCTGTCTCTCAGTACTATGCTTCCTACATCGCCGACGCCAAGTCCGTCAACCAAAACTCTGCCCGCCTGAACAGTTTCTGTGCAGATAAGAGACTTGTCAGTCACCTCAATAACACCGCCGTTTACAGAAACCAGAATGTTATCATCACTGATTCCCATCTGCTGAGCAAGTGCCGCGTGTTTCATAAGGTGCTTTTGCTCGCCGTGAAGCGGAATCACATATTTCGGTTTTATAATGCTCATCATCAGTTTCAGTTCTTCCTGACAAGCGTGACCCGAAACATGAACATCATACATTCTTTCGTAAACAACATTTGCTCCGCGCTTCATAAGTTCGTTAACAACCTTGCTTACAAGTTTTTCGTTACCGGGTATCGGAGTTGCAGAAATAATTATCATATCTCCGGGAAGAATTTCTATCTGTCTGTGCTCGTTATACGCCATTCTGTGAAGAGCGGAAAGAGGTTCGCCCTGACTGCCTGTAGTTATTATAACAATATCCTCAGGACTGTAGTTTCTTGTATCCGCAACGTCAATAAGAACATTTTCGGGAACTTTCAGATATCCGAGTTCCTCAGCAATTGCCACAACATTTGTCATACTCCGTCCCGAAACAGCAACCTTTCTGTCACAACGGACAGCCTCATCAATAATCTGCTGAATACGGTGAATATTCGACGAGAATGTTGCAACGATTATGCGGTGCCCCTCTGCCTTTTTGAAAAAGTTTGAAAGCGAACCGCCCACAAGTTTTTCAGAAGCGGTAAATCCCGGTCTTTCGGCGTTTGTAGAGTCAGCAAGAAGTGCCAATACTCCCTTTTTGCCGTATTCCGCAAAACGGCCTATATCTATTACATACTCGTCAATCGGAGTTGTATCAATCTTGAAGTCTCCTGTGTGGATAACAGTGCCCGCAGGGGTTGTGATAGCAAAACCTACCGCATCGGGTATAGAATGGTTTACATGAATAAACTCAACCGTAAATTTCTCGAGAGTGATTTTCTGTCCCGGATTTACAGTATTAAGATTTGCAACATCCAAAAGCCTGTGCTCTTTGAGTTTTCCTTCAATAAGACCTATTGTAAGTCTTGTTGCATAAATAGGAATATTAAAATCCTTAAGCAGATAAGGAATAGCACCTATATGGTCCTCATGACCGTGGGTCACAACCATACCTTTGATTTTATCCTTGTTTTCAAGGATATAGGTAAAATCAGGTATTACAATATCAATACCCGGCATTTCCTCATCAGGGAAAGACATTCCGCAATCCACCAAAAACATATCCCCGTCATACTCATAAAGGGTTATATTTTTACCTATTTCCCCAAGACCGCCAAGCGGTATGATTTTAATAGGTTTTTTAGGTTCGTGTTTTACTCTGTTGCGGTTTTGCTGGGGTTTGTTCTGAGTATTTTTCCTTGTTCTCCCTGTGTTTCCTGCAACAGTTTTTTCATTCTGATTTTTACGGTAATCAACATTTGACGGACTTTTTTTAGTATAATTCTTTTTACTTTTTACTTCTTTTTCTCCGGTTTGTTTTTTTGCCGATTTTTCGTTCATTAAATAATTTGCCTCCATAGGGTAGAGTGAATAATCCGAACTCCGTTTTAAAAAGGCGGATTTCAGCTCTACATTTGTTAAAATACTCGTTAATCCGTCAGGATTAACTGCGTTTTGTGCCTCGTCCGAACAAAAATCCGCTCTTTTTAAAATCTTCGACCTCAAAGAGAGAAGATTTTGAGGGATTTTTAT
>JAFVTZ010000065.1 GCA_017502965.1 Clostridia bacterium | reverse complement strand
GTCAGAAAGGTTCTTGTTTTCTTGGTCATCAGGTTGTTAAGTGAGAGGGAAAGCGCCGTAAAGAAGGACATAGAGGGCTTTTTGTGTGCCTTTTGTTTCTTTGCAGGTTCTACGGCTGTTTCTTCTGCTTTGTAGGGCATAGTATCGTCTATAACTCTGCCGTCAAGCAGTTTTATAATTCTGGTTGAATACTCTTTTGCAAGGTCGGGGTTGTGAGTAACCATAATTACAAGTTTATCTTCTGCAATTTCTTTGAGCAGTTCCATAATCTGAACAGAGGTTTCGCTGTCGAGAGCACCTGTAGGCTCGTCGGCAAGCAGAATGTCAGGATTATTTACAAGTGCTCTCGCTATTGCCACACGCTGCATCTGACCGCCGGACATCTGGTTTGGTTTCTTATTGAGTTGGTCGCCAAGACCTACTCTGCAGAGCACCTCTGTGGCTCTCTTGCGGCGTTCTGCTTTAGAAACACCCGAAAGGGTAAGGGCAAGTTCAACATTTGATAAAACCGATTGATGGGGGATAAGATTATAACTCTGGAAAATAAAACCTATTGTGTGATTTCGGTAGTTATCCCAATCACTGTCACGGTAGGTTTTAGTTGATTTACCGTCTATAAAAAGGTCGCCGTCGGTATATCTGTCAAGACCGCCGATAATGTTAAGCAAGGTTGTCTTTCCGCAACCAGACTGACCGAGAATTGAGACAAATTCGTTTTCTCTGAATTCAAGGTCAACACCTTTCAGCGCTTCTACAGTATTGTCACCTGTAACATAGTCTTTTTTAATGTTTATAAGTTTTAACATTAAAGGTTCATATCCTTTCCGAATTTTAACATTTACGGGATTATAATGATTGTAGTTAGTCGAAACGCTCAAAAAGCGTTTCGACTAACCTATTCAATTATTATACACATAAAATATATACAAATTATGAATATAATAGAAATATTTGTAAAAAATTCAGGGGACTCGAAACTGAATCCCCTGATAAATTATTTTCCTAAACTGTATTTCTTTTCATACATAACATAATCATCAACAAATGCGCCTGTTGCGGCAGTTTTGATTTTGTTGAGATATTTATGAGTATCAAGCATATCTGTAGGCAACTGCATTGTATAAACAGCGATATTTGAACAGTGGTCAGATACACGCTCGTAGTTAGTAAGCAAATCTGTGAATATGAAACCGAGTTCAATAGTACATTCATTGTTCTGAAGTCTTGTAATATGCATAGCCTTAAGTTGTTTTTTGAGTTTGTCAATAACCTGCTCAAGAGGCTCAACGTGAGATGCAATTTCGGGGTCATCGTTACTGAATGAATCAACTGTCATATTTATAATCTCAATAACAGCACCTGTAATTACCGAAATTTCTTTTAAAGCATCTTCGGAGAAAGAAATATCTTTTGTGTGCATTTCTTCGGCGAGTTTTGCAATACCTAAAGCGTGGTCACCTATACGCTCAAAGTCACCTATACTGTGAAGCATACGGGCAACTTCGTGCGAAGTGTTTTCACTAAGCTCGCTGTTACTGAGTTTTACAAGATAGGTTCCCAGCTTGTCCTCAAATTTATCAATGAGATTTTCTTTTTCTCTTATATACTCAACAGTTTCGGCATCATAAGAGTTCAGCAAATCTATAGATTTATGTAAAGATTCTCTTGCGTGTTCAGCCATTTCACAGCAAAGTCTGTGACATTCCGAAACGGCAAGGGGAGTATTGTGGAAGATACGCTCGTCCAGAAATACTGTATGGGTTTGTTCTTCCTTTGCAGGAACAACAAACTCGCAGAATTTGATAAGTAACTTTTTAACAGGAAGAAGTATAATAGTTGTTACAACATTAAACATTGTGTGAACAACAGCAACGCCTACCATAGCAATTTCAGCACTTAGCAGGCTTATACCTAATGCTTTCATCATATACATTATTATCATACAAACCAGTGAACCGAAAACATTTACTGAAAAATGCATAACAACAACTTTTTTTGCACTTTTGTTTGTGCCGACAGAGGAAATCAGTGCTGTGACACAGGTACCGATATTAGCACCGAGCACCAGCGGTATCGCCATTTCCCAAGTGATACCGCCCGAAAGAGCAAGTGCCTGAACAATACCGATTGTTGCGGCTGAAGACTGGATAACTCCTGTGAAAACGGTAGAAATAAGTAATGCTATTATCGGGCTTTTGAGTGTTGCAAGAAATGTATCAAAACCGTCTAAAGTGCGGACAGAACTCATTGAATCGCTCATAAGTTCCATACCGTACATCAAAACTGCAAAACCAATGAAAATCATACCGAGGTTTTGCTTTTTGTCGGTTTTGCCAACCATTCTGAGGATAATACCTATAAATGCAAGAATGGGTGCAAAGGTCATTGGCTGAAGCAGAGTGATGAAAAAATTGCCTTCGCCTATGCCTGCTAAACTTAAAAGCCAGGCGGTGAGGGTAGTTCCGACATTGGAACCCATTATCATACCAAAGGTATTACCGAATTCCAGAATACCCGAGTTTACAAGACCTACAAGCATTACGGTAAAAGCAGAGGATGACTGAATTGCAACGGTTATAGCTGCTCCAAGAAAGAAACCGAAGAAGTTATTCGCTGTAACCTTGTTCATTGCACGCTCAAGTCCGCCGCCTGCCATTTTTTCAAGACCGCCCGACATTGCGCTCATTCCGTAAAGGAAGAAGGCAAGACCGCCAAGCAACATTGCTGTCATTGTTAATATTTGTGTCATACTTTTATCTCCTGTTCTCTAAGTGCGACATAAATCTGATATTTACTTTTAGAATTCTATTGCTTTCTCGATGTATTCTTTAAGGTCGCTGATAGCGATACGCTTTTGCTCCATTGTATCACGGTCACGGACTGTAACACAGTTGTCTTCAAGAGAATCGAAATCGTAGGTGATACAGATAGGTGTTCCTATTTCATCCTCTCTGCGGTAACGTTTGCCTATTGAGCCTGTTTCATCAAAGTCAACAGCAAAATATTTTGAAAGTTCGGTGTAAACCTCTGTTGCCTTGTCTGAAAGTTTTTTGGAGAGGGGAAGAACTGCTGCTTTAAATGGAGCAAGAGCAGGGTGGAAGCGCATTACAACACGTGTATCACCCTTATCGTCAACTTCTTCGTCATAAGCATTGCAGAGGAATGCTAACAGCACACGGTCTGCACCGAGAGAAGGCTCAATAACATAAGGAATGTATTTTTCGTTGGTTTCTGGGTCAAAATATTCCATAGCCTCGCCTGAATGATTGCTGTGCTGAGTGAGGTCATAGTCAGTTCTGTCAGCAACACCCCAGAGTTCACCCCAACCGAACGGGAAGAGGAATTCAAAGTCTGTTGTGGCTTTAGAGTAGAAGCAAAGTTCATCCTTGTCGTGGTCGCGAAGTCTGAGGCTCTCCTCGTCAATGCCGAGGTTAAGCAACCAGTCGCGGCAGTAAGAACGCCAGAAATCAAACCATTCAAGGTCAGTGCCGGGCTTGCAGAAGAACTCAAGTTCCATCTGCTCAAATTCTCTGATACGGAAAATAAAGTTTCCGGGAGTAATCTCGTTACTGAAAGATTTACCAATCTGCGCTACACCGAAAGGAACTTTCTTACGTGTAGTACGGGCAATATTTTTAAAGTTAACAAAAATTCCCTGAGCAGTTTCGGGACGCAGATACAAAGTAGAAGTACTGTCTTCTGTTACGCCCTGGAAAGTTTTGAACATAAGGTTAAACTTGCGGATATCGGTAAAATCGGTAGATTCACAGTGAGGGCAGCAGATACCTTTTTCGCGGATATATGCCATCATTTCCTCGTCGCTCATAGCGGCAGGGTTATCCGAAAGACCGTTTTCTGCAACATAATCTTCAATAAGTTTATCTGCTCTGTGGCGGGTTTTACATTTTTTACAGTCCATAAGAGGGTCTGAGAATCCGCCCAGATGTCCCGATGCTACCCAGGTTTCAGGATTCATAAGAATTGCACTGTCAAGTCCTACATTATAAGGACATTCCTGAACAAATTTCTTCCACCAGGCTTTTTTAATGTTGTTTTTGAGTTCAACTCCTAAAGGGCCGTAATCCCAGGAGTTAGCAAGACCGCCGTAGATTTCACTGCCGGGGTAAACAAAGCCTCTGCCTTTAGCAAGGCTAACAATTGTTTCCATATTTTTATTTGCGTTTTTCAATGTGATTTCCTCCAAAATCCCAAATTTCTACAAATATTATACTACCGAAAAATCCCAAAAAAGTCAACAGATAAATTGACTTGACATATTAAATTATATGGTTTATACTAAATTAAAATAATTGCGGAGGTATTTTTATGGATAATCGTGTAATCAAACTTCATAATATTGATTTTGATGACTTTATTAAGGCTATTGACGAATGTAAAGGTGATGTTTACCTTGAAACATCTGACGGCGACGTTTTAAACCTTAAATCAAAACTTTGCCAGATGATAGGTCTTAACACCATTCTCAGGAGTGCAGAGGTAGAAGAAGCAACCATTCGTTGCGCTAATCCCGATGACGAAACAATGCTTTTCCGCTTTAATCTTTACGGAGAAATTCCTGACTGATTTATTTTAAATGCCAACTTAAGGAGTAATTTTAATGTCTGAAGCAAATTTTTTGACCTATAAGGAAAAACCGCTTGTTCGCAGCGGCAATGTAATTTATTACGGCAGTATGTCCGACCCTTATGTAATCAAACTTGAAATCTTATCTTCTAAAAAAGACGGGGATAACGAAGTTCCTGATAAAATTAAGGTGCAACTGCAAAAAAGCGATATCCAACTTTCTGATAAAGACCGCATTGTTAAGGAAACTACTAAAAACTCAATGTTTGAGGCACTTGATTTCGGTCTTGTATGGCTTGAAAGAGCACTTAAAGAATAATTTAACAAACTAAAAGCCGCACATTCAAGTGCGGCTTAATTTATTGCAATTATTTAATTGTAACTTTACCGTCTTTGGTTTCGGCGAGTATAAATTGCTCGTCCCAGTTGCTGATGCTCTGGTCTGTAATTTTAATCTTGACGGGGGTTTCTTTTACTGAATCGGATTTGATTTCAAATTCTATATAGAACAAATCTCCGGTTTCGGTTACATCTTTTGATTCTACGCAAAGGAATGAAAGTTTACCGTTTTTATCGGAGAACTCATAATCGCTGAGAACATTTCCTTCAGAATAACCCTTATACGCAAGGATTTTTGAATCATATTCAAACTCGATAAGCATTGCCATAATTCCGGGGTTGGAATCAATTGTTACAGGAACTCTGACAGTTTTTCCTTTTTTGCCCGAAGCAGAGCCAACTTTGATTTCTGCTTTTTCGGAACTTGTGTTGTTCTTGTCAGAAGTACTGTTGCTTGAATCCTTGTCAGAAGTTGAGTTACTGCTGTTGCCTGAAGAACTGTCAACCTTATCATCAGAAGAAGAATCAACATTTGAAGAAGTGATATCAGAACTGTTGCCGCCTGCACTTTCACCTGAGAAAGCAGCCTTTAATGCCAGCACAATTCCTGTAATTACAAGTGCTGCTGCCACAACTGCTGCAACGGCGATGATAATAATTTTCTTTTTATCCATATTTTTCCACACTCTTTCGCATAAAGATAGTTGTTAAAAATTATAAAAATAATTTTCACTAGTATTCATATAATATACTATCTGATATGTTTTTGTCAAGAAATAAAACTCTTTATATAATATTTCTTGACATACAGAATAAAAAAAGGTATAATACACTCTATGTGAATTGAGAGTATACCCCATTATATATTAAGAAAGTAGGTTATTTTCATGGCGAAAACTATTAAAATTACCGATGAAGGTCTTAAAAAACTGCAGGAGGAACTTGAAACATTAAAAACTCAGGGTCGCGCAGACATTGCTGAAAAAATCAAAGTTGCCCGCGGTTACGGTGACCTTTCCGAAAACAGCGAGTATGATGAGGCAAAAAACGAGCAGGCAAAAATTGAAGCCAGAATAGTTGAGATTGAGGCTATGCTCAAAAATGTTGAGATTATTGAAGACATTAAAGGAAAAGCAAAAACAGTTGTTGTCGGCGTTAAAGTAAAAGTTCTTGATGTTGAATACGGTGATGAAAGCGAATACCGTGTTGTAGGCTCAACTGAGGCTGACCCCCGTTCAGGACTTATTTCTGACGAATCACCCGTAGGTAAAGCACTTTTAGGTAAAAAACTCGGTGACGAGGTTATCGTTGAGGCCCCTGGCGGCGAGTTTAAACTTAAAATAGTTGAAATTTCAAAGTAATTTTCCTTTGATAGGAGTTTTTAAAAATGGCAGATAATAATGTAAAAACAATGGATGAACAGCAGGAACTTAATGAAATACTCAGAGTTCGCCGCGAAAAATTGGCTGTTATGAAAGAGTCGGGAAATGATCCTTTTACAATAACCAAGTTTGATTTTGATAATGATTCTGAAAATATCAAATCTAATTTCGAAGAACTCGAAGGCAAAACCGTTAAAATTGCAGGCCGTATTATGGCTCGCCGAATTATGGGAAAAGCCAGTTTCGTTGGTCTTAAAGATACCAGCGGTAAAATCCAGCTTTATGTCCGCCGTGACGATGTTGGAGAAGATGTTTATGCAGCATTCAAAAAATGGGATATAGGCGATATTGTAGGTGTTGAAGGTTCTGTATTCAAAACTCAGACAGGGGAGATTTCTGTTCACGCAACATCTATAAAATTACTTTCAAAATCGCTACTTCCGTTGCCTGAAAAGTTCCATGGACTTACAAATAACGATTTAAGATTCCGTCAGAGATATGTAGATTTAATTATGAATGATAATGTAAAGAAAAACTTTATTGTTCGTTCTAAATTCATTAAGTTTATGCGTAAATATCTTGACGATATGAATTATATCGAGGTTGAAACCCCCGT
>JAFVTZ010000064.1 GCA_017502965.1 Clostridia bacterium | reverse complement strand
GCACTTCCGACTTCTTTTTTAAATACATCACTCGGGAAGGCGGTGAAAATCCAACTGATATTTTCAACAGATTCATCGTTCATATAGCGTGAAATCTCGCGTGCCAAGGGGTCATTGGGAACCTCGGTTTCAGAGAAGGTGCTGAATGGGGTTATAAAGCCGAGTTTTTCTGTAACATATTTTTTGCCTGTTTCGCTTGAGAAAAGCCATTCTAAAAAGTCGAGCGATGCTTTTTGCTGTTCTTCGCTTGCGTTTTTATTTATTGCAAAGTAGTTTTCTGTTCCTATGCATATACCCTGACCTTTTTCACCCTCGATACCAATATAAATGGGGAGCATTTTAATATCGTTTTCTAAAACGGTATTTCCCTGAACTCCCGATATCTGCGACCATGCCCAGTTTCCGTTCTGAACCATTGCCGCTTTGCCCTGAGCAAATTCTGCCATAGAATCGGCAACAGATTTAGCACCCAGAAGGGTTTTTGCGCTGACAGAGTTGTTAATATAAAGGTCGAAAATCTTTTCAAAGTTTTTAGCGTATTTATAGGTTATTTTATCGGCATCAAGCATTAAAAGCGAAAGGTCTTCTTCGGGTTTTGCGTTGTCTTTGAATTCATAATAGAGAGGGACATTGAGAAGATGTGTCTGCCAGCGCCAGTCCTCACCGCTTGAAAGTGAAGTGGATGCAAAAACACCCTCTATTCCGAGTTTTGATTTCTTGGCTGTCATATCTTCTACAACGGTTTTAAGTTTATCAAAACTGTCAATTTCATCTGCAGAAGAAAGTTCACTCTTTTTGTCGGGCAGAGAAAAATATTTTTTCATTATCTTGTCATTATAAATTATGCCGTAACCTTCTACAACATAGGGAACAGCGTAAACTCCGCCGCCTTCGGAAATAGCAAGCGATTTATCGTTTAAAAATGAATAAAGTTTTGAGTCTTTAATATCAAGGCAGTAATCACTCCAGGCGTTGTAACCTACAGGGCCGTTCACCTGAAAGATAGTGGGAGCATCGGATTTTGCGATTTCGGATTTAAGGGTTTGTTCGTAGGTGTTGGCGGCGGCGGTTACAACCTTGACCTTAATCCCTTTTTCCTGCTCGTATTTTTTTGCAAGTTCTTCGTAAACCTGAGCCGATTCAGGCTTAAAATTGAGAAAATAAACTTCGGATGTCTTTTTTCCACCGCAACCTGCAAGGCTAAGGCAGGAAAAAGCACATAATAATGCTGTTAAAACAGATAAAAATTTTCGTTTCATTTTGTGACCTCCAAATGATTTCTTTTACTACTTTTCCACAAAATAATAAAAATATGAAATAAAAGTTGAAAATATTGAATGTCTTTGTGTTTACTTTTTTGAAAAAATGGTGTAGAATATTTTGAAAAGAGGTGAGAAAATGCGGAAGATTATTATAATAGGTGCGGGAGCGGCAGGTCTGATGGCGGCTTTTGCGGCATCTGAAAAATGCGGCACAGACGCTGAGATAACAGTTATTGAGAAAAACGAGCGCCCTGCCAGAAAACTTATGATAACGGGTAAAGGCAGATGCAATGTAACAAATAATTGCGATACTGATACACTTATTGCAAATATCCCGAAAAATCCGCGTTTTCTGTATTCTGCTTTTTCGGCTTTTAATGTGAATGATACTATGCGCTTTTTTGAAGACAGAGGTGTTGCTCTCAAAACCGAACGCGGAAACAGGGTTTTTCCCGTTTCGGACAAAGCGGTGGATATTGTTGATGCACTTGTAAAGGCAGTGCAAAAAAATAAGGTCAAAATAATAAACGGTACGGCTGATAGTATAAACGCAAGTGACGGCAGGGTTACAGGGGTTAAACTTAAAAGCAGAGAAGAATTTTCTGCTGACAGCGTAATTCTTGCTACAGGCGGTCTTTCTTATCCTGTAACAGGCTCCACGGGTGACGGATTTAAAATGGCTGAAAGTTTAGGAATTTCGGTTACAGATTTAAAACCTTCGCTTGTACCCATAGTCTGTCACGAAGGCTTTTGCAGCAGACTTTCGGGGCTATCGCTTAAAAATGTAACCCTTTCGGTTTTTGAAGAGGGTAAAAAGAAACCGATTTTTTCAGAACTCGGCGAAATGCTGTTTACACATTTTGGTATATCCGGCCCCCTTGTGCTCAGCGCATCTTCTTATATGAGATATATAGATAAGAAAAAGTATAATATTTTTATAGATTTAAAACCGGCGCTTACTGTAGAGCAACTTGACAGCCGCATTTTAAGAGATTTTTCTGAAATGCAGAACAAGGATTTTATAAATTCGCTCGATAAACTGCTTCCCAAAAGTCTTATCCCCGTTGCAGTTTCTCTGTCAGGAATTGAGCCGCATTTTAAAGTCAATCAGATAAGTCGCGAGCAAAGGCAGAGTTTTTGCAACCTTTTAAAGAAATTCCCTTTAACGCCTACAGGTTTCAGACCGATTGAAGAAGCAATTATCACAAGCGGCGGAATTTCGGTAAAAGAAATAAATCCTGATACTATGGAGTCCAAAAAAATATCAGGACTTTTCTTTGCGGGGGAGATAATAGATGTAGATGCCTTTACAGGCGGATTTAATCTGCAGATAGCCTTTTCAACAGGCTACACAGCAGGACAAAATGTATAAAATCGCCCACAGCACCATTTTTGGTTCGTGGCGGTACAGAAGTACAACACCGCTCGCTGCAAAACGGCACTGTGAACGATTTTGTTTAAACAATTTAAAAGGAGCAAGAATATGATATCAGTAGCAATAGACGGTCCTGCAGGAGCAGGCAAAAGTACACTTTCGAGAAAAGCCGCAAAAGCACTCGGCTTTATATATGTGGATACAGGTGCTTTATACAGAGCGGTAGGTCTTAAATTTTCAAAAAGCGGGGCAGATGAAAGTCTTTCCTGCGATATTGAAAAAATATTAGCCGAAACAACAGTCGATATCCGTTTTATTGACGGCGAGCAACACGTTTTTCTTGATGACTGCGATGTTAATGATGAGATAAGAACTCCCAAGGCTTCTATGATGGCATCTGCCGTTTCGGCAAAACCTGCTGTCAGGGCATATCTGCTCGAAATGCAGAGAAAACTTGCAAGAGAAAATAATGTTTTAATGGACGGCAGAGATATCGGCACAGTGGTTCTCCCTGATGCAACTGTTAAAATTTTCCTCACAGCATCGGCAAAAGTAAGAGCCGAACGCAGATATAAAGAACTGCTCGAGAAGGGAAGCAAGGTCACATTCCAAGAGGTTTATGACGATATGGTACAGAGAGATTATAACGATTCTCACCGCGAAATAGCCCCATTAAAGCAGGCCCAAGATGCTGTATTGGCTGATACTTCCGAACTTGATTTTGACGGCTCACTTCAACTGATACTTAATATTGTGAAAGAAAGGCTTTGATTTTTTGGAAATAAAACTTGCCGAAACCGCAGGATTTTGCTTTGGAGTAAACCGTGCGGTTAATATGGTATACGAACTGCTTGATAAGAATGAAAAGGTCTGCACTTTGGGTCCGATTATCCACAATCCCCAACTGGTAAACGAACTTGCTGACAGGGGTGTGAGAATTGTTGAAAGTCCTGATGAAGTAGCAGAGAGCGAAACTTTGGTTATCCGTTCTCACGGGGTTGCAAAGTCGGTTTATGACAGAGCAGAAGAACTCGGTATAAAAATTGCAGATGCTACTTGTCCTTTTGTTGCTAAAATTCATAAAATTGTACGTGAAAACAGCAGAAACGGTTGTGTTACAATTATTGCCGGTGACAGTGAGCATCAGG
>JAFVTZ010000063.1 GCA_017502965.1 Clostridia bacterium | reverse complement strand
GTTGTTATCACTGCAACCGGAAAAATAGATATCTCCGCCTGATACAGCAGAGCATTTTGCAGAAGCAATGGTTGAAATTTCGCTTTGCGTAACAGTTTGTGTGAGTATGCGGATATTGTTTTCATTAAATACATTCATAAGCGGAATTGAATAGTCACCCGATTCAACCGTAAAAAACACAGTTCCCTTTTCTCTGTTAACATTCATTGTAACTTCGGTATTATAAAATTCTCGGGTGTCGGTTGTTTCACCTTCATAAATCCGCCATTCCACAAAAGTTTCAAGTGCGGTATAAATTCTGCAAATAACCGAAGTGTCAACTATATCCGAAAAAGGCAGACGAAAACTTGAGGAATATCCGTCAGAAGAATAATAAGCATAAAACCAGCCGTTAAGAAGGTTCAGAGTTTCAAGAGACATCGGCGTCTTGGTTGAAGCCTGTCCCGTTTGCTTTGCAAAATCATAGCGGTTTCCCCTGCCGTTTATGAAAACTGTCGGAATATAATATTCTGTCACCATATTCCAGCCGTCAAACGCTTCGTTTATTTCATATATTGAGCTCTCTTTAACCGTTTCATCGCCTGTGTTTTTAAGCAAAACAAGCGCAAAAATTCCGCCACCGCTTTGGGGTGCTCCTGTATAGAAAACCACATTTTCAGGGATAAAAAATGTCTCGTCATCAACCCTTCTGAAATGAATATAACCCGCATTCTGACTATATCCTTCGCTATTTATTAAAAACACCTGATAAAATCTGTTTGAAATGTCATATTCAATATCTGCATAAGCAATTTGAAATGGCTTTTCTTCTTTATAGTAAACTGTATCAGTCAATTTATAATTTATATTCTCCGCATCGACAAATTCCGAAATATTAAGAATCTTATCGGTATTAGTCTGTAATCCTTTACGAGTCGTGATTTTTCCGTCTTTAAAATGTGCATTTTCGCATACTTTTAAAAAATTGCCGTCAGACGAAAATGAAGATAAATTTACATTAACCCCGTTTTGCGGCACTTTCACTTGCAAAACCTTTTCGGTCAATTTTTTGATGTTTTTATATTTCATCATCAAATCCTCCAAATCACGGTCTTGGTATCACATCTTCAACAGATGAAATTTTTGAAAGTGCTGACGCCCGCTTTGCATTATATATATCAGTGAGTACGGAGTTTTTTTCGCTGTCTGAAATGGTTAGTGAAATCAACATTGCAACACCGCAGCATAAAGCCTCTGCCTGAAGTGAAGTACAATCAATTTTATCAGACAAAGAATCTATTCCTGCTATATTTAAATCGTTTGCTATCTGATTTATAAATTCGGCGCCTTTTTTTGTAAAACTGTCACTCAAAATGTCATTTTCGGTTATTCCTGCCCTTATAGCGGCTTTTTTATAAATATCATAAGCTTTCATCCTTAACCTCCGAAACCTCGCCAAGAAGCGATTTTATGTCGTTTACAGTGCCATCGGGAAGGCGGCTGAGGAGTTGACTGCGATTTATAATGCCTTTATCAAATAATGTGAGCAGTATTTCCACTCGCTCTCTTTCGGAATACCCCGAAGCCGCCGCCACATCAATTCCTGCCGAAATTGCAATATCTTTATATCGTTTTGCATCAAAAGGAATATAGAATCTTCCGTTTTTATCCTCAAATCTAAGACTGCGCTTTCCGTAATGTGTCACCCAGAAATCTGCCCAGATACGAGCAGTGTCTTCAATAAAGGTATAAAATCGGTTCTTGGCAATCTCAAGCGGCATAAGCGCCGCATCCCTCATTGCTGCAAGTGCTGTAGCGTTTTCTGCTTTGCTGTCACCGAGGGCAACTTCGTTGGCACCGCTTTGTGCTAAGGTATTTTCTATGAGTGTATTTATGCTGCTGTCAAAATTCTTTGCAAAAGACGGCGGAGTAATATATTTAACTGCTCCTTCAACATCCTCGTTTGTGCCGTAAACCCTTATAATCTGTCCGGGGTCATTAGTAATTTTTTCGGTTACAGTATCTCCGTTTACAAGCATTATCGGCATTCCTGCTGTCATAGAAGACCAGACATTTGCCGTTATCATTCTGTTAATTGCAATCTGGTTTGGGATAAGATAAGTGATTTCGCTTTCGCCGTATATCGAATTATTCTTTCGTTCCCAACAAAAGAGCGATATCGGATAAAGCCTTAAACCTGTTTCAAATTCGTTTCTGATAACCGCTTTTTCGCAGACTTTAACACATTTAACAATACTGCTACCGTCAGATTTATAACTTTTAAAAAGTTTTGTAAGCTGAACTATTTTTCCGTCAGTAGCACTCTCATTTATTGCCTGCAATGTGGTAATATCAGCACCGAAAACCCTTGCCTCTCTGAGTACTGACTCAACATCAAGATGGCTTGAAATAATAATATAAGGTTGCTTTTCAACTTGTTCTGTATAAGGATCCGCAAACACGATGTCTTCAATATTCAAAACCTCGCAGCAGATATCACCTTTTATTTTCACCGTCTTCTGAGCATCAGCAAAAAGACCTGTATTAACACTTTCATCCCAGTATGTATAAAGCACGGCGGTTCCCGAAATATACGCATTTCTCATAATTTTATCGTAAATTTCCGAGATTTTAATCCGTTCACCTGTAACCCTGTGGTAATTGTTAAAAGCATTCATTATAAAGTTTATTTCGCGGTCATTTAAATTTCCTTTACCGATGTCGGTCAGTTCAAAATTGTTTTCATTTCCTGAATAAGGTATTCCGTCGGCCGAGAAAATAACCTGTGGTGAAGTGGCAAGTATTTGCGACATTTTGTAGTCACCGATTCTTTTTATAACATTGTGCCGCACCAAAGGTCTGTCGTTAGGGCATTTCGCTCCGTACCACTGGTCGCCGATATAAAAACGCTCGTTTATGCGGTTTTGCTCATACATACCCTTGCTGCCTATTGACGATTTGAAATTGCAGCCGTTTGTATATTCAGCAAAAATCTGTGTTGATAAATTTTGCATCTAAAACCCTCCCTTTTAATTTTAAGAAAGCCCGCTCCGTTTAGCGGAACGGGCGGATGACGAAAAGATTTCCGTCAAATTTCAAGCGTTTATATAACGGTAACTTTTATTACCTTAGAATCATTGCTTGCGGTGTTATCAACAAATACTCTTACGAAATAGTGATACTCACCTTTTTCGAGTTCGTCGGGCAGATTGTAGGATTCAGCCGTAGCACCTGCAATCTTAACAGCGCCTGATTTTTCGGTATTCTTGCATGCATACCACTGATAACTGAGAGTGCCTTCAGATTCTGCGGTAACATCAAGTGTTGCATTTATAGCACCTTCGTTTGCTGTTATATCGTCACTTACTGCTGTGATGTTAACGGCGGGTGAAATCCAGGCCCATACAGCATCAAGTCCGCTCTTTTTAACAAAAACATCGTAATAAATTCTGTAATCAAATTTATAAGCATCAGCATCAATGTTCTGTTCAGGAGTAAAAATGCGCATCTGCTCTGTTTTCTTTACAAGATGAGCACCGGACTTCGGACAAACGAGCATATAAGTTTCTGCAGCGTTTGAAAGCGGTTCGAAACCGGATGCGCCGAATGTATAACCTGTTTTCATACGCTCAGAAACAACCGGAATGATAGCAACTCCGTTAATGCTCTTAACTTTGAGTGTTACCTCTCCCTGTTTGAATTCGCTGACAGTAATCATCTTTGCAATTTCAGAAGAATTCTGAAGTGCCGCAAACATATAACTGTCCACAAAAGCAACGAGTTCTTCATCATAACCAACATTAGCCTGAACCTCGTTTATAAGGGTGCAAAGCGCTTCAAAAGGCTTGTTTATATCGCCATCAATAACATTTGCTCTTGAAACAGCAAGTCCTGAAAGTTTAGAAAGAACATATGCGTCGCACTCAGGCACTACCTTTGTTCTCACATATTCTCCCAGAATCTTTCCCGCAAGGTTTGCAATACCTGTTTCGGTCATATCCTCGCGGTCAATCTGTAAAGATTTTGCTCTGTCCATAGCCATTGTGTATGAGGTGTTGGAAACGTTTATAGCACCTCTTGAAAAGCCTGAATCGCGGTCATAATCAGCAAGCCCCTGAAAATCAATATCAGGGATAATAACAGTTTTTGCTCCTACAAATTTGGTAGCAAGTGCATTATCGGCAAAAAAACCTACAGCACTTTTCTGTTCAAACATTTTATCAAGTTCATTTGAATATCTTGTTGCGTTTTCGATAGAATTTATAGACATTATAAATTTTCCCTTCTGTTTTGTATTTTTTAATTCAGCGTTTCCAGAGTCCTTTTAAAAACTCTGCTGTTTCAGGGTCAATATAACCGCTTCGGTTTATCTGCGACCCTGTACTCGAAATTTCTGCACTTTTTTGCAGGCGTGCAGCCTCTTTGATTCTGTGTCTTTCCCAGAGGCAAAACCTCAGATATTCGTCGAGTAAAAGAGTTCCGTTCATATCGGCTCTCTCTGTTACCTGCTCAGGCAAATCCGAACGGGTTTTGAAATTCGGAAAAAATTTCTGCAATTCTTCAAAACCGTCCGCCTGAGTTCTTACCTCACCTTCAAGTGATAAGATATGTTCTGCAAGGTCTTTATCGCCGCCGCATTTTTCGAGTAAATCATTTCTTCTGCGGTCGGTCTTTGCCGTCTGCAAATCCTCAAGAAATGCAGTAACACTTTTATTTTCGCTTTTTGCCAAAGCTTTAAGGGTGTCATAATTTTTAGAAACCGCTTCATATTTTAGTCCCAACTGTGCAAGTTTAGAAGCTTCTTCAACGGTTAACATTCGGTTTTCTTTGTTGTATTTAACAGGAATCAACAACTTCTTTTTGGTATCAGAAGCAGAAGAATTCATTTTGTTTTCATCCTGATATTCTGGTTTAGAAATATTTGTTTCACTCATAAAACCGTTCCTTTCTTTTTTACTGCTGACTTCCGTCATAGTTTAAAAAATTCTCATATTCCTGTCTGAGTTTAATAATTTCCGCATGCTGTTTAGCGGCTGAAGACGGCTTTTTTAAAACTTTGTTCTTCCCTGCGTAAAATCCAAGCAAAAAAGCCAAAAAAGCCAAAATAATGTAGATAACAAGGTTCATGTGTTCCACCCTCCGTTTAAATCGGCACCTGTGATATCACTATTCCGCATAGTATGTTTTTGCGGTTTCTGGGGTCTGAAAAATTTCACATCCTCAAAAGCATACCTTAATGCATCGCAAAGATGGTTGTCGCTGTCTTTCGGTAACTTCTGACCCCGTTCATTTCGATTATCTGCATAAACATAGGTCGAAAGTTCGCGGATAGTATTAACGCACTTGCTGTCAACAGTGATATGGTATTCACTTATAGCGGCAATTCCGTTTAAAATACTGTCTCTTCCTTTGACAGACGGTGTTATTCTTGAAAGTCCTAAACGCCACAAATCATCATTCGATTTCGGCTCTGCCGAATCAGCGCGTATTCTCTCTTTTGCATAACCTTTTTCTGTTACAGCGGCTGCAATATCACAGTTCAGCATTTTCTTTTTGTATATCTCATCATAAATGTAAATTTCCTTGTCAATAGGGTTGGCACAAAAAACAATAAAGGCTGTAGGGTCATTTGTATACCCATAGTCAAGCCCGAAAAAATTCTTCCATTTGTACTGTTCATTTTCAGGGATTTCGGTTTTTCCAATATCCCAGTTTTCAAAAACAAGTCCCTCAGAAACACCCCAGTTTCCAAGTCCTGCAACCTGATATTTTCTCGGGTTATTCTTTTTCATTCTCTCAAAAACAAGTCTGTCCGTTTCGTCAAGAAACTCGTTTATGAGATAATTGGTT
>JAFVTZ010000062.1 GCA_017502965.1 Clostridia bacterium | reverse complement strand
AAACATTCCGTGAGTATCAAGATCAACATAACTCTCAACCTTTAAAGATATAAAAGAATTTATATATCTGTCAAGGAAAACAAGACCATTATCAGAACGCAAAACTTCCTCATTTTCAAATTTATCGGTGTTTCTTCCGCTCTTGAAACCAAATTTCTCGAAAACAGAAAAAGGCGCACTTTCGCTAAGGCAGTTAACATTCATAATACCGCTTTGTTTTATGACATGATGGGAATAGTTTTCCTTATTTATTGTAACAGCAATTCTGTTCGGAGTATTTGTGACCTGAGTTACAGTATTTACTATAAGTCCGTTATCTCTTTTGGAATCGTTTGTGGTAACGACATAAAGACCGTAGCCGATATCAAACAGTGCATCAAGGTCATTTTTGTTTGCAGTGTCGGTTTTTCTTGCAAGATATTCCGAACTGAGTTCTATAGCAAGGTCTTCGAGTTGCGCTTTGCTTTCCACACTCAACGCAGACATTATCCTGACAGAAGTATCTGTGAAGTTTATGTTTTTGCAAACCGAAAGTT
This sequence comes from Clostridia bacterium, assembly GCA_017502965.1. GTDB lineage: Bacteria > Bacillota > Clostridia > Oscillospirales > Acutalibacteraceae > UBA737. Next base: position 4,625 of record JAFVTZ010000062.1, on the reverse strand, counting down.
TCTCTCTCATAACCTTTGCCGCCATGGGCGCCCAACTTCCGTTTTCAATAATGCCGACAGTTCTGTTCTGAAAATTTCTCTCGCAAAGTCCGTGTAGAAAAGTATTCATAAAAGGGAATATTTCCGAATTATAGGTAGTAGTAGCAAGCACCAGTTTACTGTAACAAAAAGCCGCCGAAATAGCCTCAGACATATCTGCACGCGCAAGGTCAAAAATCTTAACCTCGGGACAGCCGTTTTCTTTGAGTCTTTCGCCGAGTCTTGACACCGCTTTTGCAGTATTGCCGTAAACCGATGTATATGCAATAACTATACCTTCCTTTTCAGCCTGATAACTTGACCATACATTATATAATGATATATATTTATCAAGATTTTCAGAAAGGACAGGACCGTGCAACGGGCAGATTTTTTCAATATCAAGTGTTGCGGCTTTTTTAAGCAGATTCTGCACCTGCGCGCCGTATTTTCCGACTATACCTATATAATAACGCCTTGCCTCGTCTTCCCATTCCTCGTCAGTATCAGTAGTACCGAATTTACCGAAACCGTCTGCCGAGAATAACACCTTATCCTTGCTGTCATAAGTCACTATAACTTCAGGCCAATGCACCATAGGTGCTGTGACAAAAGTGAGAGTGTGCTCTCCTAAAGAAAGTGTGTCCCCTTCTGCAACAACTATCCTTCTGTCATCAAATTCTATACCGAAAAAGCCTTTCATCATAGAAAAAGCCTTTGCCGAAGACACAATTTTTGCGTTTTCATAAGTCTTCATAAAGTTCACAATATTTGCCGAATGGTCAGGCTCCATATGCTGAACGATAAGATAATCGGGTTTTCTGTCCCCGAGAGTATCTGCAATATTATCAAGCCATTCGTGGGTGAAAGCCGCATCAACCGTATCCATTACAGCGATTTCACGGTCGATTATAGCATAAGAGTTATAGGAAATTCCGTTAGGCACTTTATACTGCCCCTCAAATAAATCAATTTTTCTATCGTTTACACCTACATATTTAATATCAGTTGTGATTTTCATAATTATAATTACTCCTTATTTTATATTATATATTATACCGAAAAATGGATAAACAAAACAAGTTATCTGAAATAAATTGCAGATAACTTGTTTTTTAATCAGTTATGATAAAGTTTTTTGGTTTGATACTTAGGTTCACAAGTGATATTCACACCAAGTTTTCTGAAAACATTTTCATCTACGCGGGACAGAATAACGGTTGAATGGGCTTCAAGTCCTTTGAGTTTCTCCGCCTGACCGAGTGCTTTTTTAGCGACATCACTCGTCACAGCACAAATAGAAAGGGCGATAAGGATTTCATCTGTATGAAGTCTTGGGTTATGATTTCCCATAATATCAGTTTTAAGCTTCTGAATAGGCTCAATTATCGAGGGAGAAATAAGGTCAATATCGTCGGGAATACCCGCTAAGTATTTCAGGCAGTTGAGAAGCATTGAAGAAGAAGCTCCCAAAAGGCTTGATGTTTTTCCGGTTATCATCGTGCCGTCACTTAGTTCCATAGCAACTGCCGGTCCGCCGCTTTCCTCTGCTTTATCAAGAGCAGCTTTCACTACGGGGCGGTCAGATGTAGTTACACCTACCTGTTTCATAAGAAGTTCTATCTTTGAAGAGTTTGAAACCTCTCCCATTCCCTGACGAACATTAACAAGCGCCGCATAATAACGGCGGATAATTTCCTGAGCGGATGCCTGGCATACAACTTCATCGTCGCAAATAGCAAATCCTGCCATATTAACACCCATATCCGTAGGGCTCTTATAAGGCGATTCTCCCAGAATGCTTTCGAGCATTGCATTAAGGACGGGAAAAATTTCGATATCGCGGTTGTAATTCACCGCTTTTTCGTTATAAGCTTCAAGATGGAACGGGTCTATCATATTAACATCGTTAAGGTCTGCAGTTGCCGCTTCGTAAGCAATATTGACAGGATGTTTAAGCGGAATGCTCCAGATAGGGAAAGTTTCAAATTTAGCATAACCCGCTTTTATACCTCTTTTATTTTCGTGATAAAGTTGGGACAGGCAGGTAGCCATTTTTCCGCTTCCGGGACCGGGAGCTGTTACAACTACAAGACGGCGTGAAGTCTCAATATAATCATTTTTGCCGAAACCGTCTTCGCTGACTATATGAGGAATATTTGAAGGATAATCCGCAATAGGATAATGGCGGTAAACCTTTACACCGAGATTTGTAAGCCTCTTTTCAAAAGCAATTGCCAAAGGCTGACCCGTAAAGCAGGTTATAACCACACTGCCTACATAAAGACCTATCTCTCTGAAAGCATCAATAAGTCTCAGGGTATCAAGGTCATAGGTGATTCCCAGATCGCCCCTGCGTTTATTTTTCTCAATGGCATCTGCATTTATAACAATAACTACTTCCGCATCATCTTTCAAAGACATCAGCATTTTAACCTTTGCATCAGGCTCAAAACCGGGAAGCACCCGGGATGCGTGAAAATCGTCAAAAAGTTTTCCGCCGAATTCGAGATAAAGTTTATCCCCGAACATTGCTATCCTGTCTTTAATATTCTGCGACTGCAGTTCAATATATTTATTATTGTCAAACCCTATTTTCCGCATTTTAAAACCTCTTTATCCTCTGTTTTTTTCAAGATATTCCACATATTCTTCCAGACACATATCAAGTCGGTTTATATCCTTTGCAACATTTATTCCAACAAATCTCCAATGCCACGATTCGTGGATAACACCCGTTATAGGCTGTTTATCCTCTCTGTAACGCATAATAAATCCGAAATCTTCCGCATTTTCGGTCATCCATTTATACATTTCGGTATCTGCAAACTTGGAACTTGCCATATTAAAGTCAGCGCAAAGACCTGTGTTGTGCTCGCTTGTGCCCGGTCTTGCAACAACAGTTGCAGCTTCTTTTTCCGCAGCATCACCCGTAAGCCCTGTAGAATCGGTAACACGCTTGACCTTATTTTCAAATAGCACCTTCTGGTCGGCATAACTTCTGAAAGGCGACCAGACTTTAAGGTCAACACCATCTTTCTGAGCCTTTGCAACCATAGCCGTTATATAAGGATAAACATCTTTATGAATTTTGGTAACATAATTATTATTTCTGTACTGCGGGTCTATCTCCACAAGAAATTCGCGGACATTTTTGTCATAATCATCGGGTAGCGGATTTTTACCGTTTACAAGCAGTAAATTACTGAAAGTAACATCCAGTCCGTATTCGTTGACCTGAGGCTCAACTTCTTCTACTTTATTATCTGAAGAAACATCCGAAACATCTGAAGATGTAATTTCACTCGGATTTTTATCTTCAGGAGCAGAGACCACCGCTTTTATAATAAATGCAACAAGTGCTATTATAAGCACCAATACCGCAAAACATAATCCAAGAAATATTCTTCTGCGGATAATTGCTTTTTTTCTTGCAAGTTGTCTTTCAGTCATAAAAATCTTTCCTATTCATCAAGTTTCAGCACAGCCATAAATGCTTCCTGCGGCACTTCGACAGAGCCGAGTTTTCTCATTCGTTTTTTACCTTCTTTTTGCTTTTCAAGCAACTTTTTCTTACGTGTGATATCGCCGCCGTAACACTTGGCAAGAACATCCTTGCGAAGTGCTTTAACAGTTTCACGGGCTATTATCTTACCCGAAATCGCAACCTGAATCGGCACTTCGAAAAGCTGACGCGGGATATAATCTTTCAATTTTTCAGCAATTCTGCGGGCGCGTGCATAAGCGTTGTCAGAATGAACTATAAACGAAAGCGCATCCACAACATCGCCTGCCAGCATAACATCAAGTTTTACAAGTTTTGACCGTTCATAACCTTTGGTTTCATAATCGTAACTGGCATATCCCTTTGTACGGGATTTGAGGGCATCGAAAAAGTCATAAACTATTTCGCCCATAGGCATTACATAATGAATATCCACCCTGTCTCCCATATATTTCATATCGGTATAAAAACCTCTGCGTTCTTCGCAAAGTTGCATTATAGTACCTACATACTCGCTCGGGCTGTAGATATGCACATCTGCCACAGGCTCGAGTGCTTCTGCTATTATGGCAGGGTCGGGATAGTTTGTAGGATTGTCCACCGTTATTTCTTCACCCGATGTCAGCACAAATTTGTACTCAACACTCGGAGCGGTTGTAACAAGGTCAAGATTATATTCTCTTTCATGTCTTTCCTGAATAATTTCCATGTGAAGCAGTCCCAAAAATCCGCAACGGAAACCGAATCCCAAAGCGTTGGAACTTTCAGGCTCAAACAAAAGCGAAGCATCGTTGAGTTGCAGTTTATCGAGCGCATCACGAAGGTCGGGATATTTTGCGCCGTCTGCAGGGTAAATTCCGCAGAACACAACAGGATTTACCTTTCTGTAACCTGCAAGGGGCTCTGAAACGGGAGCGTCACTCAGGGTTATTGTATCTCCGACACGCGCTTCACTTACTGTCTTTATAGACGCCGAAAGATAACCTACCTCGCCTGCCTCTAAAACATCACAAGGCTCTAAAGAGGTAGCCCTCTTTCTTCCGAGTTCAACAATATCAAAATCCGCACCTGTTGCCATCATTTTAATACGGTCGCCGCTTTT
>JAFVTZ010000061.1 GCA_017502965.1 Clostridia bacterium | reverse complement strand
ATGAAAACTTAAAGGTGCAGACTATAAATAATGAAGATATGCACCTCGGCTACAGAACAAGTGTGTTCAAAAATAAAAAATGTGTAATAACAAGCGTCACATTTAAACTCAAAAAAGGAAATGAAGAGGATATCCGTCTGGCTATGGATGATTATATGGAAAGACGGAAAAGCAAACAGCCTCTTGAATACCCGAGCGCAGGCAGTACATTCAAAAGACCTGAGGGGTATTTTGCAGGTGCGCTGATAGAAAAAAACGGACTCAAAGGAAAAAGTGTCGGCGGAGCAATGGTGAGCGAAAAGCACGCAGGTTTCCTTATAAATTACAGTAATGCTACCAGCGATGATGTGAAATCGCTTATGAAAATAGTTGCTGATACAGTGTTTGAGGCTGACGGTGTGAAACTCGAGCCCGAGGTGATTTTTGTCGGCAGGGAATAGAAAGCAGAACGGAGATTTAAAATGTCCTTTTGTGCGCAGGTAAAAAATGAACTTTCGTCAATTAGACTGTCGGGCTGCTGTAAACCGTCTTACACATACGGTTTTATGCTGTTCGGCAGGTCTTTTTCTTATAAGAAAATAGCCTTGCAAACTACCAATGAGGCGGTTTGCAGGGCTTATTGTGATGCTGTTTTCAGCACTTATAAAATAAAACCTGAGGTGACTGTTGGCGGCAGTACCAGACCTACATATAAAGCCAGTATTGACAGCGAGGCGGACAGGCTTAAAATTTTAGCCTCTGTTGATTACGGTGTTGACGAAAAGGTTATAAATAACGATTTGTTTTTAAGGGAATGTTGCCCTGCGGCTTTTGTCAGGGGAGCATTTATGGCTTGCGGAAATATAAACGACCCCGAAAAGGAATACAGAGCAGAGTTTAATATAAAGCAGGAAAAAGAGGCGGACGAATTGTTGGCACTGCTTTGCGAACTCGGTATTACTTTTAAAAAGGTTAAAATCACGGGTGGTATCAGGCTTTATACAAAGGAAAGCGCCGCAGTTGAAGATTTGCTGACCCTTATGGGAGCGGGCAAAAAAACGCTCGATATTATAGATACTAAAATAATTAAAAGTGTGAAAAATAATATCAACCGCGCGAGAAATTGCGATAATGCCAATATTTCAAAAACGGTTGAGGCATCAATAAGGCAGAGAACTGCTATTGAATTTCTTGAACAGGCGGACAGGCTTTACAGCCTTCCGCAAGAACTTTTAACTGCGGCTTTACTTCGCAAAGAAAACCCCGATGCAACTTTAAAAGAACTTTGTAAATTATCGGAAGAACCTTTAACCGTTTCGGGACTTAACCACAGACTTAACAGAATTATTGATATATACGAAGAAATGAAAAAGTAATAAAAAATTGGCAGCACAAATGTACCCCAATAGCAGCACAAATGCAGCCTGAAAACACTAAGGAGGCTAAATTAAAAAAATGGAATTTGCTCATTTACATTTGCATACGGAATACAGCCTGCTTGACGGTTGTTGCAGGATAAAAAAACTTATTGATAAGGTAGCCGAAGTAGGGCAGAAAAGTATTGCTATAACCGACCACGGGGTTATGTACGGGGTTATAGATTTTTATAAATATGCCAAGAGTAAAGGTGTTAAACCTATTATCGGCTGTGAGGTTTATGTTGCCCCGAGAAGCCGTTTTGATAAGCAAAAAGGACTTGACAACGGCTACAGCCATCTTGTTTTGCTTTGCGAAAATAATGAGGGTTACAGCAATCTTATAAAACTGGTTTCGGCAGGATTTACAGAAGGATTTTATTCAAAACCGAGGGTAGACCGCGAATTGCTCGCAAAATACCATAAAGGAATTATTGCGCTTTCTGCCTGCCTTGCAGGAGAAATACCCAAAGCAATACTGAACGGTGACTATGAAAAGGCAAAGCAAACCGCCCTTTGGTATAAAAACACATTTGGAGAGAATAATTATTTTCTCGAAATTCAGGACCACGGTATAAGAGAGCAGAAAATTTCAAATAACGGTATTTTAAGGCTTTCCGAGGAAACGGGAATACCGCTTGTTGCAACAAATGATGTGCATTATATAAATGCTGAAGACTACCGTATGCACAAGGTGCTTCTCTGCGTTCAGACGGGCAGTAAAATCAGCGATGAAAGCGCGCTTGAGTTTAAAACCAATGAGTTTTATCTTAAATCTGCAGAACAAATGGCAAAACTTTTCGAAAATGCTCCGTCTGCTGTGGAAAATACAGTTAAGATTGCAGAAAGATGCAATGTTCAGTTTGAGTTCGGAAAAATAAAACTTCCGAGATTTGATATAGGTGAGCGCGACCATTTTGAATATTTCAAGGAAAAATGCGTCGAGGGTATGCATAGGATTTACGGCGAAAATCCCGAAAAAGCAGTTTTGGACAGACTAGACTATGAACTCTCGGTCATAAACCGAATGGGTTATGTTGACTATTATCTGATAGTAGCCGATTTTGTAAACTATGCGAAAAACAACAATATTCCCGTAGGTCCCGGCAGAGGTTCGGGAGCGGCAAGCCTTGCGGCTTACTGCATTGGAATTACAGGTGTTGACCCGATAAAATATAATCTTTATTTTGAGCGTTTTTTAAACCCTGAAAGGGTTTCTATGCCTGAGTTTGATATAGATTTCTGCTATGTCAACCGTCAGAAAGTTATAGATTATGTTATTGAAAAATACGGCAGTGACCATGTTTCTCAGATAGTTACTTTCGGTACAATGGCGGCAAGGGCGGCGATAAGAGATGTAGGCAGGGCGATGGATTTGCCCTATGCTCTTTGCGACCGTATTGCAAAACTTATTCCTCATTCTATCGGGATGACTATTTCGCGCGCACTTGAGGGCTCTAAAGAACTGCGCGACCTTTATGAGAACGACAGTCAGGTTAAAGAACTGATAGATATGTCGGTAAATCTTGAGGGTATGCCAAGGCACGCTTCAACCCACGCGGCAGGTGTTGTTATATCGGACAGACCTGTTGCGGAACATGTGCCGCTTTCGGTCAACGACGATGCGGTTGTAACGCAGTATACAATGACCTCGCTCGAAGAACTGGGTCTTCTTAAAATGGATTTTTTGGGTCTTCGCAACCTGACGGTTATAGAGGATGCCGTGAATTATATCAGAAAGAAAAATCCCGAATTTGATATTGAAAAAATACCGCTTGATGACATTGCCACATACAATATGATGGGAAAAGGTCTTACCGACGGTGTTTTTCAGTTCGAGTCGGACGGTATGAAGAATGTGCTAAGGCAGTTTGGACCGTCAAGCATAGAGGATTTAACGGCTATTCTGTCTCTCTACCGCCCAGGTCCTATGGATTCAATCCCAAAATATATTCACAACAGACATAACCCTCAGGATATTGTCTATGAAACACCCCTTCTGAAACCGATTTTAGAGGTGACATACGGCTGTATTGTTTATCAGGAGCAGGTAATGCAGGTCTTCAGGGCGCTTGCGGGATATTCACTCGGCAGAGCGGATATT
>JAFVTZ010000060.1 GCA_017502965.1 Clostridia bacterium | reverse complement strand
TGTTAATATTTCCGCCTGAGGTTTTATATTCGGGAACGGGTGCTTTAAACTCTGTGCCGAGCGCTACTCCGATTTCCTTTGCAACGCCTAAGAAACAGTTACAGTCAGGGCGGTTAGCGGTAATCTTAAAATCGATGATATAATCGTCAAGCCCTAAAACCTCGCGCATATCTGTGCCAACAGGGTGAGTTTCTTTGAGAATAAGTATTCCGTGAACCGAAGCGCCCTCATAGTCAGCCTCAGTAAGGCAGAGTTCTTCGCCTGAACAGAGCATACCGTTTGAGGGAACACCTCTGAGTTTACCGTTAACAATATGCGCTCCGCAGGGGAGATAACTGTCATTAAGAGCGGCAGGAACAAGGTCGCCTACTTTTATATTCTGCGCTCCTGTTACAATCTGCACAAGTTCCTCTTTGCCTATATCCATCTGGCAAATCTGCAAATGGTCGCTGTCCTCATGAGGAGCAATTTCCATAATACGGGCGGCTACAACATTCACAAGGTTATCGCCCTGTTTTTCAATGCTTTCTACCTCAAAACCTGCCATTACCATACGGTCGCAGAGTTCTTCAACAGGAACATTTATTTCTACGTAATTTTTAAGTTGATTTAATGAAATTTTCATATTCTTTTCCTCCGTTCCTGTAAGTTAAAACTGGTCAAGAAAACGTTTGTCGTTTTCGAATAAAAGACGTATATCGCTAATCTTATAACGTGTGGTGGTAAGGCGGTCAAGTCCGATGCCGAAAGCAAAACCTGAATATTCCTCAGGGTCGATTCCGCAACTCTTAAGTACATTAGGATGAACCATACCTGCACCTAATATTTCTATCCAACCGCTGCCTTTACAAACGCGGCAGCCTTTTCCTCCGCATTCTGAACAGGTAACATCAACCTCAACAGAAGGTTCTGTAAAGGGGAAGAAAGAGGGACGGAATTTAACCTTGGTATCACTGCCGTAAATTTCGTGTGCAAACTCTTCGAGAACACCTTTAAGGTCACACATTGTAATACCTTTGTCTACAACAAGGCCCTCAATCTGATGGAAAACAGGGGAGTGTGTAGCATCAACCTCGTCCGCTCTGAAAACACGGCCGGGGCAGATAACACGGATAGGGGGCTTCCTGGTTTCCATTGTACGAATTTGCGCCGCAGAGGTCTGTGTTCTGAGGAGCAGATTTTCTGCAAGATAGAATGTGTCCTGCATATCGCGTGCAGGATGGTCTGCAGGGACATTCAGGCACTCAAAGTTATAATAATCTGTTTCAACCTCAGGACCGTCCACAACATCAAATCCCATAGACTGGAATATGTTTATCATATCGTCAAGCACAGTATTGAGGGGATGAAGTTTGCCGGGCTTTAACTCCTTTGCAGGCATTGTGATATCAATGGTTTCTGCCTTCAACTGTTCTTCCTGCGCTTTAGCGGCAAGAACAGATTTCTTTTCAGAAATGAGTTCTTCAAGTTCCTGTTTTGCCTGATTTACAAGTTGACCCATAATAGGTCTTTCTTCAGGGGAAAGACCGCCCATCTGCTTTAAAATGGCGGTGAGTTCACCTTTTTTACCAAGATACTGAACGCGAAGCGCTTCAATCTGCGCCTCATTTTCAGCCTCCGCTACCGCATCTTTAGCGGTAAGGCTTATTTGCTTTAATTGTTCTTTCATTTTAAATCCTCCAAAAAATAAAACTCCGTCCTTATGATAAACATCATAACAGGACGAAGTTATAAAAATCTCCGCGGTACCACCCGTTGTTTTTACTCTCAGAGCAAACACTCATTCTGTCTGTAACGGGACATCCCGTCAGCACCTACTGAAAGTTCAGCGCCACTGCTCAGAAGGGAACTTCGGCAAACACATAACTTAATCTGCTTACAGCCTAAGGGTAACAACCCTACGACAGATATTCTCTGAAAGCCGTTATTTGCTTACTTTCCTTCGTCACCGCATTTATCCATAAAATAATAACACAATATAATTTATTTTGCAAGATATTTTTATCAACAGAATAATGAGTTGTATATTTCGCGCAGATATTCGGCTGCCTGTATACCGTCCTTTGCGGGAACATAGAATATGCAGTAGCAAACTACGGCTATAAGCAAAAGCAGGATAACCGATATAATGGCTAGCGGGGTGTTAAGTGCTCTTACTCTCTGTATTTTCAGGAATTCTTCATACTCCTCAACATCTTCAATATCTTCGAATTCGTTGATACCTTCATAAGTCTCATCTTCATCGGAAATGAAATTATCCAGAGTGTCGTCAAGCATTGTAAGTTCTGTTTCTTCGTTCCCGGGTATATTCTGAGTAATTTCTGTGTAAAAATCGGATGACTGCAAGTCGTCTTCTTCAAATTCTTCGTTTTGATTCTGATAGTAGGATTCTTCAACCTCAAAAATCAGTCCGTCAAAATTTTCTTCATCATCATCTGAAATCACAACGGCAGATTCATCTGTAACTTCGGTTTCATCTTCATAATATATTTCAATATCGTCGTTAACTACTTGCTGAAGAATGGAATCTGTAACAAATTCATCGTTTGCTTCGGTGATTTCCGATATTTCATCAACCTCTGTTTCGGTAACGGTTTCTTCTGTAGATGTAGCAGTTTCGTCTTCAATAACAACAGGAGTAGCTACTTCTTCAATTACAGCAGGTGCAATTATTTCTTCTGCAACCTCTGTAATAACGGCGGTTTCTTCAGTTTCTGCCGTCTGATTTTCCTGATGGGCAGAAGCGTTTACATCCTCTGTGAGTTCCATTGCGCACAGTTCTTTTATATAAGGATGAATAAGTGATGTCATAATAGATTTGCGGATATTTTTGCTCTCAGACAGTAAAATCATAGTCTGAGGTCCGCTTTCAATTATACAACCGCCGAAAAAGCCTTCGGGAGTAACAAGCGGTGTAGAACCTTTGATTATTTCAATTTTTTCATCGCCTGAAATGCCGTATGCCTTGTTATCTGCGAATACAGTGTCTTTACCGATAGCTCCTGCACAGAGTTTTATAACCCCGTCATCCCCGAAAAGCGAGCCTACCATCATAATAACCTTGCTTCTGGAAACCGCTCTTGCAAGAGCGTGAACGGCGGTTTTGCGGTCGGGAGATTTGTCAGTTAAAAGTCTCATACGGCAGCATCCACAAAGGTTAAACTCCATTTCAAAGTCGGTGTTTGTTTTGTAGTAAATAATATCAACTTTAACATTCTGAAACATTTTAAAACTTCTCCTATTCAAACGGATATTTGATTCCTCGGTTTTTGTACCAACGGGCAGGGTATTTGGGGTTGGGGTTCATCATAGCATTCTCTGTGTCTACAGATGGGTCTTCGCCCTCGCGGGTTTTGCGGGCTGTGATAACAAGTCTCGCATTGTCTATATCACTGCAGCAGGTAATAAGTGTTATTATATCATCACCTAATGCTACATCAACACCTGTGTATATAAGGCTTCGGGTGTAGGCTTCGTTAGCCCATTCGCTGAAATCATCTTCATCTTCAAAAGTGTCGCGGTAGATATCATAAATCTGACCGTTATCGTCAGCAGGATTGGCATTCAGTACAAATATTGAATAAATCTTATATGTACCTGATTCGTAAAGTGTGGAAAACTCTATTGTTGGGTACTGCTTGTAAAAATCAAGTTCCCTGAACTTTTTGAGAGTTCCGAACATAGTGCCGTTTTTCATTCTGTGACCATATATTACAAGGTTTTTATCTGTTCTGTCGGCTGTTATTGTGTCTTTACAGTCAAAGTAAAGCGCACCGTAAGCACTTTTTTTCTTTTGCTGATTGTGGTTGAGATAAAAATCGTTATTATCGGTCTGATAAATAGGATTATCAACCTTTGTGCCGTTTATGGTTATCCAACCTTTGAAATCGCCGTTTTGTGCAAGCAAAGCTTCTATAGGTTCTGGAAAAACAACCTCATTATCGGCGTTGGGTGTTTTATTCTCATTTTTATCTGTTGTGCTTTCATTTTCTGAAGACATACTGTGCCAGATATCGCGGCTTTCTTCCACTATGCTGTTCTGATTTGCGGCATCCAAAAGATAATTTGTAAGATATACCGCCGAAATCAAAAGAGTGATAATAGCCGCAATAAACAGAGATTTTATCAGAATCTGTTTTTTATTGTCCTTCTTATTGGGAATATATGAGTTGTAAAAATTTATAAATAATTTCTTGATTTTTTCTTTTTTAAACAGTTCCATAATCATCCTGCTTTACAAAATTTTCTATAGTTTCAAAAAGGGATATACATGCACTTTGGCGGACAAACTCGCGGTCACGCGGTTCAATATTTAAAAGTTTTGTCTCACAGCGGTTTTTATCTGCAACTGCTATGAAGACATAACCCATAGGATGCCCCTCGCTTGCGGCAGGGCCTGCAACTCCCGTCACCGCAACTCCGATATCGCTATTTGCCTTTTTTCGGATGTTTTCTGCCATTTCTCTTGCTGTGTTTTCGCTCACAGCACCGAATTTTTTAAGGGTTTCGGCTTTAACTCCAAGCATTTCGTTTTTAACTTTGCAGGAATAAGAAGTAATTCCCATTTCAAAAATATCCGAAACACCTGAAACCGAGGTAACATAAGAAGAAAACATTCCCCCTGTGCAGGATTCGGCAGAAGATATTGTAAGACCTTTTTCTTTTAATAAATTAACCGTACTTGCGGCTTTAAGGTAGAGTTCCTGACTTCGCAATTTAAAATCCCTTTCAGTCAATATATGAGTATTCGGTTTCGGATATCGCTTTTTCGATAAGCCTTTCAATGTCAAGGTTTTGTTCGGCTTTTTCGCAGAGTTCAAGAGTTGGTCTTGTTTTGGGGTGCTTTGGTGTGAATACAGTGCAGCAGTCTTCATAGGGGAGAATTGAGGTTTCAAAAGTATCAATATTTCTTGAAATACGCACAATTTCTTCCTTGTCCATACCTATAAGAGGTCTGAGTACCGGCATATTAACAACGCTGTCTGTAGTTACAAGGGCAGGAAGCGTTTGGCTTGCAACCTGACCGAGACTCTCTCCTGTTATGAGTGCAAGGCTTCCTGATTTAAGAGCTAATCTCTCAGAAATACGCATCATCATACGGCGCATAATAAGTGTGAAATATTCTTCGGGGCAGTGCTCTGCAATTTCGTCCTGAATTTCAGTAAAGGGAACTATTGCAAAATTTATGCATCCGCTGTAACGGGCAACCTTTGAAAGCAGAGTGCGCACCTTCATTTCGGCTCTCTTGCTGGTATATGGCGGGCTTGCAAAGTGAATAGCATTAAGTCTTAGTCCTCTTTTTGCCATAGTCCACGCTGCAACAGGGCTGTCAATACCGCCCGATATCAGAATAGAAGCATTTCCTGCTGTTCCTACGGGAAGACCGCCGGCTCCCGTTATCTGTTCTGCTCTGACATAAGCCGCATAATCCCTGATTTCTACATATATTGTTCTGTCGGGATTATGTACGTCAACCTTTAAATGGGGGTATGCTGATAAAAGTTTTCCGCCGAGTTCGCGGCAGATTTCGGGAGAGGTGAGTGGGAAACGCTTGTCGGCGCGTTTTGCCTCAACTTTAAATGTTTTTACATTTTCTAAACTTTCTTTGAGATAATCTACCGATTTTGTGAGTATATCGTTTATATCTTTTTCGCAGACACAGGCTCGGCTGAAACCTGCAATACCGAATATAAGGCTTACTCTCTCGAGCGCTTCTGCAAAATCAAAGTCATCGTCATTAGGCTCAATGTATATTGTTGACTGCGATTTCTTAACTGTCACAGCCCCTAAATCGCTGAGTCTGCGTTTTATGTTCTTTACAAGTATATCTTCAAATGTGCAACGGTTAAGCCCTTTGAGAGCAAGTTCACCGTTTTTGATAAGTATTATTTCTTTCATATATCTTTTCGCCTCAGCTTTGAAACGGCTGCCTTGAGCGCTTCCAGACAAAGGTCAATATCCTCCTTGGTGTTATCTTTTGAAAAACTGATTCTAAGTGTGCTGTCAGCATGTTGGCGGGAGAGCCCCAATGCCGCTAAAACATAACTTGTTTCTCCTTTAGCACATGCACTGCCCGAAGAAACATAAATATTTCTGCTTTCAAGAAAATGGAGTAAAGTTTCCGAGCGGTAGCCTATTACCGAAATATTCAGT
>JAFVTZ010000059.1 GCA_017502965.1 Clostridia bacterium | reverse complement strand
GTGCATGCTTATCTTTTTACGGGAACTAGGGGTACAGGTAAAACCAGTTGCGCCAAAATTCTTGCAAGGGCTATAAACTGTCTTTCTCCCGAAAACGGCGACCCTTGTATGAACTGTGAAAGTTGTCAGAATATTTCATCGGGTGAGAATACCGATATTGTTGAAATAGATGCGGCTTCCAATAACAGTGTTGACAGTATCAGAGAACTCAGGGATATGATAAATTTTGCACCTGCAAATTCAAAATACCGCGTTTATATTATAGACGAGGTTCATATGCTGAGTATAAGCGCTTTTAATGCATTACTCAAAACCCTTGAAGAACCGCCTGCACACGTGGTATTTATACTTGCTACCACCGAAGTTCATAAACTTCCTGCAACCATTCTTTCGCGTTGTCAGAGATTTGATTTCAGGCGGATAGACAGCGCAAAAATCTGCGAGAGAATTCAGTATATAGCAGATTGCGAGGGACTTACCGTTACCGATGATGCAGCTTCTCTTATTGCTGCCGCGGCTGACGGGGGAATGCGTGACGCTCTCTCAATTCTTGACCTTTGCGCTTCGAGCAGTAAAAATATTGACGAGGCTGTTGTAGAAAGTGTTTGCGCAATGGCAGGCAGTGATTATCTCATTGAACTTGCCGATGCGATAAAGAACAAAAATACTGAAGAAGCGCTGATGCTTATTGACCGATTGCATAATTCTTCGGTTGATATGATGAGGCTTTTATCGGAACTTACATCGCACTACCGTGACCTTATGATTGTTAAAACAGTCAAATCCAAGAATAAGCCCATTGTGTGCTCTACAAAGCGTCTTAAAGCACTTGAAGAACAGGCATCAGATTATGATATAAAAGATATTATGTACTGTTTGTCAGTTTTACAAAATTCATTTGCCGCAATGCAGAATTCAAACCGCCGCTGTGAAATGGAAATGGCGGTTATCAGAATGTGCGATACATCGCTTTCGGGGGATATTTCTGCTTTGGAACGCAGAATAAGCGCACTCGAAAAAGGTACGGTTGTGAGACAGGCTGTAATCCCTCAGACAGAAGTTAAGAAAGAGGAAACTCCTCTACCAAAACCGCAAACGGTTACAACGCAGGTCGACGACGATGATGAAATACCGCTTCCGCAGGACGAGTTTGAACCGCCTGCACCCGTTACGGAAGAGACTAAAACACCCGTCCAAAAACCGCAGGCAGTATTACCTGCAGGTATCAGCGAGGTTACTCAGTGGAGCAACATTTTAAATAAAATCACCGTTTCCTGTCCGCTTTTAGGCGGTGTTTTACGCGATTCAAAAGCGTATATAAAAGGTGATTATCTGCTAATAGATGCGCCTAACAGTCAGTTCAGGTCGCTTATAAACAGCGGAAATCCTATTTACAAGGATTCTATAAGAAAAGCGGCTTTTGAGGTTCTTGGAAATACCTATAAGTTAGGTCCATATAATCCACCCAAAACAACCGATGAAAGCGACCCGCTTTCAGAACTTGCAAACAGATTAAAAAAATTCGAAATTTAAGGAGATATAAAAATGAAAGTAAGAATACCTAATTCAGGCGGTCCCTCAAATATGAACCAGATGCTCAAACAGGCTCAGAAAATGCAGGCTGATATGGCGGCTTTGCAGGAAGACCTTGAAAAGCGCGAGTATACTGCAGTTTCAGGCGGCGGTATGGTTGAGGTTACGGTTGACGGCACTCACCTGATTAAAAGTATAAAAATCAATCCCGATGCTGTTGACCCTGAGGATATTGAAATGCTGGAAGACTTTGTAACACTTGCTGTTAACGAAGCAATTTCAAATGCAATAAAAACCTCTGAGGAGGAAATGGGAGCAATAACAGGCGGTCTTAATATGCCTGGTATGTTCTGATAGTATGGCAAATAATATTGTACCGCTTAACGAACTGATTTCTCAGTTTGAAAAATTACCCGGCATTGGTGTAAAAACCGCTCAACGACTGGCGTACAGCATTCTGGAACAACCGCCCGAAAGGGCAGAAAAGTTTGCTGAAGCGCTTGTCAACGCCAGAAGAAAAATTCATTTTTGCAAAGTTTGTCAGGCTTTGACTGACCTTGAGGTATGCGCTATTTGCGATGATGCGGCGCGTGACAAGTCAGTGATTTGTGTTGTTGCGGAGCCCAAGGATGTTATGGCTTTTGAGCGTACACGCGAATATAACGGTGTATATCATGTGCTTCACGGGGTTATTTCTCCGCTTGACGGAATAGGTCCTGATAAACTCAGGATTAAAGAACCTATGGCAAGGCTTGGCTCGGGTGAGGTTAAAGAACTTATAATGGCAACCAACCCCACAGTTGAAGGGGAGGCTACAGCCAGTTATATTTCACGTCTTGTAAAACCGATGGGAATAAAAGTTACCCGTCTTGCCTACGGTATACCCGTAGGCGGCGACCTTGAGTATGCCGATAAATTCACCCTTGCCCGTGCATTAGAAGGCAGAAACGAAATTTAGGAGAAGTTTTATGACACAGGAAAAAATTGACCGCATAAATTTTCTTGCCAGAAAAAAGAAAGCCGAAGGACTTACAGAGGAAGAACTCAAAGAGCAGGCAGTTTTAAGGCGGGAATATATTGACAGTTTCAAG
>JAFVTZ010000058.1 GCA_017502965.1 Clostridia bacterium | reverse complement strand
CTTCAAGCTTTTTCTTTTCAGCGCTTAGTTTTTCTTTTTCCTGCTTAGCGGTTTCAAGTTCTGCGCTTATTGCCGCCGCATTTTTCTCGCTGTCACGAAGTTTGGCTTCAAGTTCAGCTTCTCTGCCGCTGATTTCGCCTATTTCAGTTTCGTTCTTTTCTATAAGCGATTTTATTTCTTCAATTTTATTATTCTTTTGAACAATTACAACCGATGTGGCAATGAGAGCCGCTGATAATAAAAGAATTACTGCGCAAAATATAATATTAGTCTTTGTTTTGAAAAATCTCACCTTTAATCCCCCCTTTTCTTAATATTATATATCCTTTTAATAAGTATATCACAATAAACCGCTAAAAAATATTACAAATAATTACAAAATATGCAAACGAAAATTTAAAGTTGCGATTTATGAAATAATGTTGTATAATATTAAAAAATTCTTTGGAGGTTTTTCATTTTGAATAATATTGTTATTACGAGTGACAGTACCTGCGACCTGAGCCCCGAACTTCGCGAGAGGTACAATGTTCAGATTTTACCGCTTGGTGTAACTCTTGGAGATAAAACCTATTTTGACGGTGTTGATATAACACCTGACGATATATATGCTCACCACGATAAAACAGGCGAATTACCTAAAACTACAGCCGCTAATCTGAGTGACTGTATTGACTTTTTCAAGCAGTTTACCGATGAAGGAAAAGCAATTATCCACTTTACAATAAGTTCAGAAATGTCCTCAACATATAATAACTGCCGTATGGCTGCAGAAGAGTTTGAGAATGTTTATGTCATAGACACAAAGAACCTTTCAACCGGCGGCGGACTTTTAGTAGTTGCCGCAGCAGAAATGGCCGCAAAAGGTATGGATGCCAGAACTGTGGCTGAAGAGGTAACAAAATTAGTTCCCTGTGTTGATGCATCCTTTGTTATAGACAACCTTGAATATCTCCACAAAGGCGGCCGTTGCTCAGCAGTTGCAATGCTGGGAGCAAACCTACTTAAATTAAAACCTTGCATTGAGGTTAAAAACGGTTCTATGGGTGTCGGCAAGAAATACAGAGGCAGATTTGCCGACGTACTTAAAACCTACGTTAACGAGCGCGTAGGAAACGGAGACGGCATAGACCTTGACAGAGTATTTGTAACCCACGCAGGTTGCGACCCTGAAATTGTAGATGCAGTTGTGAAACAAGTTAAAGAAGCCGCTCCCTTTAAAGAAGTGTTCCTCACCCGTGCCGGTTGCACTATTTCTTCCCATTGCGGTGCTGATACTTTGGGAGTTCTCTTTATCCGCGAAAATCCAATAGCATAATATTTTTCACAACCTCTGCTTTTTCGCATAATATAAAGCAGGGGTTGTTTTGGGATATCCCGTTTTCGGCGGTAAACGGCTGTATACCTTCAGATTACCGATTACAAATCACCGACCCCTTTATTATAGGGCTGTCGCTTCTGCGGCAGCCTCGATTTAAATTACAGAAGGAATATTTATGAAAAAAAGAATTGCAATACTTAGTCTCATTTTAGTATTTTCACTCTGCTCTGTAGCCTGCAAGAGCGAAAAAAATCCATCTACGGACACCTCGGACATACCGTCGCACAGTAGTTCATGTCTTACAGAAACACCCTCAAAAACGGAAAATTCCTCTGAAAATAAAACATCCTCGGTTGTCACTTCAACCGAATCTTCGCAAATAGACACAGGGTTTACTGTAAATGATCCTGAAAACACAAGAGGGTTATCTGAGGTGAAATTCGGATTTTCTTACGGGGTTGCAAAAAACGGTCAGCCGCACAGTATATCTGTTGACAACCAGAAAAGATTTGACGGTATGAAAAATATCGAGGCTTTAGCTCTTGACACGGTTTCCAAAGATAAAGTTATGTATCTTACTTTTGACTGCGGATATGAGTACAAAAACCTCACCGCATCAATCCTTGACACCCTTAAAGAAAAGAATGTTAAAGCAGCTTTCTTCTGCACACTTGATTATCTTGAAAAAAATCCGCAATTGGTTCAGCGTATGATAGATGAAGGGCATATTGTAGGAAATCACAGTGCAACACATCCCGTGTTCCCTACAATTTCGCGAAATAAAATGGCAAGTGAACTCTATCTTGTGCATAAATATCTTCAGGACAAGTTCGGCTACACAGCAGAATATTTCCGTTTCCCCACAGGTGCTTACAGCGAGAGTGCCTTAGAACTTGTAACAAGTACAGGTTACAAATCTGTTTTCTGGTCCTTAGCTCATGCTGATTGGGACACTTCTAAGCAACCCACTCCCACTTCTGCTTTAAACACCGTTACCTCGCGCTTCCACAGCGGTGCAGTAATTTTATTGCATGCGGTGTCTTCTGCTAACACAGAGGCTTTAGGTGATATTATAGATACCGCCAATTCACAAGGCTATACTTTCAAAACACTTGACGATTACTATAATGGTTAAACTAAAACGGCATTGAAAATTCAATGCCGTTTGTTTTATGATTTGATTTTATCTATAGCACCCTTTTCAAGTCTCGAGACCTGCGCCTGACTGATACCTATTTCTCGTGATACTTCCATCTGGGTTTTGCCATGCATAAACCTGAGGGTTAAAATATGCTTTTCGCGTTCGCTCAGGTCTTTTATTGCCTGACGGAGTGCAATTTCATCAAGCCAGTTGTTATCGTCATTATTATCCCCCACCTGATCGAGCACATATATAGTATCCCCGCCGTCGGAATAAACAGGGTCGTAAAGCGACATAGGATTTACAATACTCTCGAGCGCTATCACAACATCACTGACAGGCAGTTCCAGTTCTTTTGCAATTTCCGAAACTGTGGGCTCGGTCTGACGGTCACGCATAAGCCTTTCTTTTACCTGCATTGCTTTATATGCTGTATCTTTTATAGAACGGCTCACTCTTATTGCATTGTTATCACGAAGATATCTCCGTATTTCACCGATAATCATCGGAACGGCATAGGTCGAAAAGCGGACATTCTGCTCTGTATCAAAATTGTCGATAGCCTTTATAAGACCGATGCAGCCCACCTGAAACAAATCGTCAAGATTTTCGCCTCTTGCCGTAAACCGCTGAATAACACTCAGCACAAGCCTTAAATTGCCGTTTATCAGTTCTTCCCTTGCAGAATCACTTCCCTTTTTAACTTCTTTCAGAAGTTTATCTTTTTCGGCTTCTTTGAGAAGCGGTAATTTTGAGGTATCCACCCCGCAAATAATAACTTTATTATTATACATACCCGACACCTCGCAATAATTTTTTTACAATAGAATTATTGCCTGCTATACCCGCTAATACATCTCAAAAATATTTTTTGTTTCGACAGATTTCACTTGTATTTTCAAAAACGGCGTAAACCCCAGAGAATATGCCGTATACAGAAAAAATCCGTATGCCTTGCATACGGATTTTTCTTCTTTTAAATCAAATTAAGCCCAAAACTGACACTAAGCGCTTTATCCACCATACCCATTGAGGCAATATCAAGACTGCCCATTTTTTCTTTGAGGCGCTGTTTATCAATAGTCCGCACCTGTTCAAGCAGTACAATGGAATCTTTTGCAAGTCCGCAATCACTCGCTTCCACCGAAATGTGGGTGGGAAGTTTTGTTTTGTCGCGCTGACTTGTGATAGCGGCAGCAATAACTGTCGGGCTGTAACGGTTTCCGACATCGTTCTGAATTATAAGTACCGGTCTTATTCCCCCCTGTTCAGAGCCAATAACCGGACTTAAATCTGCATAATAGATTTCTCCCCGCTTTACATTCATTACTGTTTCACACTCTCGTCAATAAATTCTGATTATATTTTTACCTGTTTTATTTAAAAATAATCAGACAGTTTTAAATTTTCCTATGTGACAGTTTGTGTCACATAAATATACTATGAAATTTATTGACTTTAAGTGAAAACCATATAATATTTATATGCCCTGCAAACCGAAATCGGGGATGTATTTTTTATCTGCGCTGTTTTTTTCCTGAATAAAAACATTCGGAAAATCAAACGAAGATATATAATCAAGCACTTTTTTGTATTCTCTGTCGGTCACTTTGCGGTTTATTATCGGCATATCGAGAGCCTTACCGAAGGGTATATACTGACTCATAATACTGAAATACGCCGAAGGGGCATTTTCTCTGACAAAGTCGAAGACCGCCATTGCCTCGCGTGTTCCCTGAGGCATTAAAAGATGGCGTATTATAACCCCTTTTTGCATAATTCCGTTTTCTATTATACATTCCCTCTGCTGTCTTACCGCCTCTTTAACAGCATTTACAGCGTACAAAGCATAATCCTCGGCTTTTGAATAAAGTTTCGCTCTGTCGCCTGACAAATACTTTAAATCAAGCAGGAAGATATCTATATACCCCTCAAGCATTCTAAGGGTTTCTACCCTGTCATACCCGCCTGAATTATAAACAATCGGTATTTTAGGTTTATAAATATCGAGTGCCGCTTTAACAGCGTGGGCATAATGCGAGGGGCTTACAAGATTTATATTATGAGCGCCTTTTAGTTCAAGTTCATAAAAAATTTCTGCAAGACGCTTATAAGTTACAGTTTTACCGTAAGCATTATGCGAAACATCGAAGTTTTGACAAAACACACAAGCCAGCGCACAGCCGCTGAAAAAAACCGTTCCCGAACCTTTTTCTCCACTGATACACGGTTCTTCCCAGAAATGCAAATCAGCCCTTGCTACTTTTGGCAGCAAAGGCATTTTGCAAAATCCTGTTAAATTTTCAGTTTCAGTCCTGAGTGCTTTGCACTTTCTCGGACACAGACTGCACAGCATCTTTTTTCCTCTTTTTGGGTTTATATTCGCAAACTTTGTGTTTTACCTGCAAATCGTCAAAAGTCTTTTTAAAAGCCACCCTGCCGTTAAATTTGAAACCGCAGGAATCACACTTGAAATTAGCCACAAACCAGCGGTTACGGTATTTCCAAGGGTTAAGTTTTCGGGCTTTTTCCTTACATTTAGGACAGCAGAATTCAAGTTCACAACGGCGGATATGTTTATCGTTAATATCGGATATAGGGTAAGGCTTGAAACTGAGCCTTGCCCTGAAATCAGGGCTTTCGGCATTACGCAAAAATCTCGAAAAACGCTCGACTGTGTAGCAGATTTCAAAAAGTTTTGCCGAAAGACGGCAGTCATCCAAAGCGGTGTGCAGTTCATATTCTTCGGTATCAACACCTAAAAATTCAGCCGCCGCTTCAAGGGCTACCTGATTTTTGCTTTCATAACCTTTATTATAAAGTTCGTCCTGAACGAGTTTTTGCAAATCGAGATAGGATTTGATTTCAAATTCAAGTTTACTTTTAAGCAAAATCTTCTCATTTTCAATTATTGTGTATAAATCCGAATCCGACCAGGTAAGTGTTACATCAGCATCAGCGCAAAATTCGTTATACTTTTCTACTGCTTTTTCAAAATCCATTCCCGAACGCATCATTTCAGAGGTGATACCGGTAAGTTTTGTGAAACGGCTTGTTACCCTGTTAGAAAGCGACGAACATACATTAACGCTGAAAGTATCGGTAACATTCAGGTTTTCATCGAGTTTGACAGCGCCTATCTGCAAAATCTGATTTATAAATCTTTTTTCAGGCGGAAAATAAACACTGTCCCACTCTAAATCAAGTATTATATATTTCATTATTTCTTCTTAGACTCTGCTTTCATTCTTTCTTCTTTGTTGAGAATACGTTTTCTAAGCCTTATATTGTTAGGTGTAATCTCAACAAGTTCGTCGTTTCTTATAAACTCGAGCGACTGTTCCAGACTGAGTTTCGAGGGGGGAACAAGTCTTAAAGCATCGTCCGAGCCTGCCGCACGGGTATTTGTCATCTGCTTTTTCTTGCAGACATTGCAAACG
Source organism: Clostridia bacterium (assembly GCA_017502965.1). Lineage (GTDB taxonomy): Bacteria > Bacillota > Clostridia > Oscillospirales > Acutalibacteraceae > UBA737. Next base: position 1,378 of record JAFVTZ010000058.1, on the reverse strand, counting down.
ATATCGTCATTCTTGGGGTTTTCTCCCACTATCATACCCTCATAAACAGGAGTTCCCGGTCCTATGAAAAGGCGACCTCTGCTCTGGGTATTGAAAAGTCCGTAACCTGTAGCCTCACCCTGTTCGTGAACTATGATAGAACCGGTGGAGCGCTGTTCAATATCGCCTTTATAAGGCTCATAACTGTTAAACACATGATTCATAATACCGTTTCCGTTAGTATCGGTTAAAAACTGAGAACGGTAGCCGAGAAGACCGCGCGCGGGAATCAAAAATTCAAGGTGGGATGTTCCGCCTTCGCGTGTTCCCATATTCTTGATTTCTGCCTTGCGGTTTCCAAGTCTTTCCATAACTGCACCGACATATTCTTCGGGCACTTCAATCATAAGCAGTTCAATAGGCTCTAAAAGTTCGCCGTTTTCCCCTCTTTTGAAGATAACTTCAGGGGGAGATACCTGAAACTCATATCCCTGACGGCGCATAGTTTCAATAAGGATAGAAAGATGTAGTTCACCTCTGCCCGAAACCTTGAATGTATCGGCAGAATCGGTTTCTTCAACCCTTAAACTAACATTTGTCATAACCTCTTTGAAAAGACGGTCGCGAAGATTTCGGGATGTTACAAACTTTCCGTCTTTTCCTGCAAAAGGCGAATTACTTACCATAAAGTTCATAGCAAGTGTAGGCTCGTCTATCTTGACAAAGGGAAGCGGTTCTATACAGTCCACAGCACAGGCAGTTTCTCCGATTTCAAGTTCGGAAATACCTGCAACCTGAATAATATCACCAACAGTTGCGGTTTCCTCTTCAATTCGTTTAAGACCTCTGTACATAAAGAGTTTTGCGATTTTAGCATTAGAAGATGAACCATCTTTATGGCAAAGAGCCACAGTCTGCCCTGTCTTTACACTGCCGCGTATTACTCTGCCAACACCGATTCTGCCAAGATAATCGTCATACTCAATATTGGTGAAAAGTATCTGCAAAGCGCCGTCAACATCTCCCTCGGGCGGGTCGATTTCTTTTACTATAGCATCGAAAAGCGGTTTCATATCTTTGCCTGCAATATCGGGAGAATAGGTAGCATAACCGTCCCTTCCGCTTGCGAAAATAACGGGGAATTCTATCTGCTCGTCGTCAGCCCCCAGTTCGATAAAGAGGTCTAACACCTCGTCTACTACCTCGTGAGGACGAGCCATCGGTCTGTCTATTTTATTTACAACTACTACCGCTTTTTTGCCGAGCGACAAAGCCTTTTTAAGCACAAATCGGGTCTGGGGCATACATCCCTCAAAAGCATCAACCAGCAGTAAAACACCGTCAACCATCTGAAGAATACGCTCAACCTCTCCGCCGAAATCAGCGTGACCGGGAGTAT
>JAFVTZ010000057.1 GCA_017502965.1 Clostridia bacterium | reverse complement strand
TTGGACTTGAAAGGAGAGGTATTTTGTCTGCAGTTAAAAACAGTGAACAAGTTTATATCGTAGTAAGCCAGACAGGAACTATCCTTTCACGTATTCTTAAACTCATCACCCACGCGGAATATAACCATGTTTCTCTTGCGCTTAACCGAGACCTTGAACTGATGTATTCTTTCGGGAGGCTGAATCCTTATTTTCCTTTTTGGGGTGGTTTTGTTGTTGAATCTCCAAATTTCGGAACATTCAAGCGCTTTTTCAATACAAAGGTTGTAGTTCTGGCGCTTGATATTGACGATGAACGGTATGGCAGAATAAAATCCCATATCGAAAAAATGCTTACATCACCGAAGTCTTATAGATATAATTATCTCGGACTTTGCCTTGCGGCTTTCAAAATAGCCCATAGGGGGCATAACGCTTTTTACTGTTCAGAGTTTGTAAGAGATGTATTGCAAAAGGTTGATGTTGAGGGGATAGACAGTTTTGAAGATATAATAAAACCTGTTGATTTTCTGTCTCTGCCCGGAACAGACTGTATTTATCAGGGAAAACTTACGGAGTATCCGCTTATGGTTAAAGGAGAATAAAATGTTTACATATTATCATATTATCTGGTTAGTTATATCGGCTTTAGTGATTTTTATTGCTTTGCATTTGCTTTTGAAGTACAAACCCGAAATTAAGCAGGTATTTACAGTGGCTTGCGTTATAGCGGTTGTGTCCGAACTCATAAAAGCGTTCAGTGCAATAGATATAGTTCCATCTGCTGACGGGTCGGTAATGTATCCTTATATTGAGGGTACTTTCGTTCCGCTACATCTGTGTTCAATACAGATAATAAACATCTTTATCGTCCGCCTTGCAAAGGACGGTCCTTTTAAAGAAACTTTACTCGCTTTTATGTATCCTACCTGCACCGCAGGTGCTTTTATGGCGCTTCTGATGCCGTCTCTTTATACTGACAGTATTGAGCCGTACCAGTCGTTTATATCGCCTATAGCGTATGAATACTTCGGATACCATATAACCCTCATAATCCTCGGTCTTTATATCTTCCTTTCTAAAAAGGTTGATATCCGTCCAAAGCACTTCTGGAGTACTTTAGGAATACTTGCGGCTCTGGCGCATATTTCGCTTTATCTTAATTCACTTTTCTCGGTTCCTACTTATGTCAACGGAGAACTCAAAAGTGTTGATTTCGGGGCTAATTTCTTCTTCACTTTCCAGACCCCGATAGGTATTGCCTTAACCGAAAAATGGCACTGGTTTATCTACCTTGCAATAATTTTTTCTCTTGCTGTATTACTTGTCTTTCTTTTTTATATTCCTGTTTTCATCAGGGCCAAAAAGAATAAATAAATTTTAAGGTTGCTTTTATTACAAAAAGCAACCTTTTTTTATACCTTTTTGCGACAGTTTTCTCTCATTACAGATAGTATAATTTTTTTGGAGATGTATTGAGTTGATAGTGTATGCAGATATTTTAATTGTGCTGAATTTAATAGTGGATTATCTTTTGCTGAAAGGTGTTTCGGTTTTGATTCGCGAAAACCCGAAAATATGGCGTCTTGTAATTTCTGTGCTTATAGGCGCTGTGTCTTCACTCTACATATTTGTGCCTCAGGTTTCTTTACTCTTTGAGGGAGTTTATAAGATTTTCATTTGTATTATTATGAGTGTTTTCGCTTTCGGTTACGGCTCCATGAAACATTTTTTAAAATCTTCTATATTACTCTTTTTGATTACCTGCAGTTATGCCGGCTGTATGATGGCGGTGTGGTATATCTTTAAGCCTTACGGTATGGTAGTTAACAACGGTGTGGTTTATTTCGGTATTTCACCGCTTGTTCTGATAGGTGTGACAGTGGTTTCGTATTTTCTTTTTCTGTTTCTCTATAAAATCTTCGGACGCACTTCAAAAACGGCAGCGGAGTGCAAAATAGAACTCTTTGCCGACGGAAAACAGGAGTGCTTTTGCGGTATTCTTGACACAGGGAATTCGGTTGAAGATATTTTTGGAAATTCGGAAATAATTATTGCCGATAAGCAGGTTTTAGAGCATCTTTTCGGAGAGATAGATGTAGGTAAAAATAAAAAACTCCAAAACCGATACAGGGTAGTGCCTTGCAGTACGGTATCGGGCAGTGATATGCTCGAAGCATTCAGGTGCGATAGGGCAAAAATAATATCGGGACAGCAGGAAAAAATTATAAACAAACCCGTAGTGGCGGTTTCAAAAACGCCGATAAATGATCGCTATATGGCGGTGCTTAATCCTAAAATTCTTGAATAGGTGATTTATATGTTCTTTAAAAATATAATATTTAAAATTTGTTTGCATTTAGGGTTATTAAAACCTGCTTTTTACATAAACGGCCCTGAAACTTTGCCACCGCCATTGTCAGCAGAAGAAGAACTGAATTTGCTCAAAGAAAACAGCGATAAATCCCGCGATAAGCTTATAGTTCATAATCTGAGGCTTGTGGTTTATATTGCACGCAAATTCGATGCGGTCGGGGTTAATATCGAAGATTTAATTTCCATAGGTACAATAGGTCTTATAAAGGCTGTCAACACCTTTTGCTGTGACCGCAATATTAAACTTGCAACCTATGCTTCTCGCTGTATAGAAAACGAAATTCTGATGTATCTCAGAAAAACCTCATCTCAGAAAAATGAAATTTCTATAGATGAACCGCTCAATATTGATTGGGACGGTAATGAACTTTTGCTGTCTGATGTGCTCGGCAGTGACGGCGATGAGGTTGGCAGAGGAGTAGAGCAGGAAGACGAAAGATGCCAACTGAATACCTTTGTCAGCGAACTGCCTGTCAGAGAAAAACAGATAATGGAAATGCGGTTCGGTATGAACGGTTATCAGGAATACACCCAAAAGGAAGTGGCTGATACTCTGGGTATTTCGCAATCGTATATTTCGCGCCTTGAGAAAAGAATTATAAATAAACTCAAAAAACAGATTGAAAAAGCAGTCTGAATGTGTTAAAATTATCTTCGGTGATTTTAATGGATTTTACAGAAAAAATAATCGCAGTATTAGTTGCTTTTTCTGTTATAATGTCTGTTGCGGTGACC
>JAFVTZ010000056.1 GCA_017502965.1 Clostridia bacterium | reverse complement strand
GCGTGAAGTTGACCGCAAAAGCGATTATATAAAGGCTTTAAATGAGGTTTATTCTGCCGCTCACCCTTATACCGACGAGGCTACATATTTTATTGAGCAGGTTACAGGTCATGTGATACCTGATTTTCGCCCTGTTCTTAAAGACGGCGTTTTATCACTCATAAAATATGCTGACGAGAAAATTGCAAAGGCAAGCGACAAATCCCTTGAGGGTCTTAAGGCTATGCGCCGCTCTCTTGATGCTGTGCTTATATTTGCAAAGCGTTACAGTAAGTTAGCCGCTGAAAAGGCTGAAAATGCTACTGACAACGATGTTAAGGAAAGAATGACAAATCTTTCAGAAATGCTTAAAAAAGTACCTGCAAACGGCGCGGATACTTTGAGCGAAGCCATACAGAGTTATATTTTAATGTGGCAGGTAATGTGCATTGAGCAAGCGCCAAACCCCTTTGCTTTCTCGGTTGGTAATGCAGACCGCATTTTCGAGCCCTACAGAGCAAAAGAAAATCTCGACCGCGAGACTGCGGCAGCACTTTTCGGTCACTTACTCGCTTTTTACAATGTTGCAGACCGCAGTTGGGCAATTTCTCAGAATCTAATTGTAAGCGGTAGAGACGAGGACGGACACGACCTTACAAACACTATGACATATGCAATAATGGATGCTTATTATGAAATGAATTTCCCACAGCCTATTTTATCAGTTAAACTCCATAAGAATACCCCTGACAAGGTTTACGAGGAAATGGGCAAATTCTTCTTTACTCCTGGTGCTCTTACCCCCTCACTTTTCAATGACGATATGATGTTTAAAATCCTTGCAGAGTCTGGTGTAGATATAGCAGAAATCCCTGATTATTCAATTGCAGGCTGTCAGGAACCGCTCATTATGGGTAAAGACAATGCCAATACAACAAACAGTTGGCTCAATATGGCAAAAGTATTGGAACTTACTTTAAATGACGGTGTTTCAACTATCTCTGGACTAAAAACTATTGATGTTAAAAAAGAAAATGCTACTGAACTCCTTTCAAATTTAAGAGAGCGTTTCTATGAAAACCTCAAAAATGTAGTTGATAAAATGGTGGCTTCCGCAAACGGCGCATCAAAGGCTATTTCTCTCTTGCCTGTGCCTTTCCTCAGCGCATCTATGGGTTGTCTTGAAACAGGTTTTGATATGAGAGATATCGAAAATCAAGGCACTAAATATAACGGAAGCGGTTGCCTTATCCACGGCAGTTCTGTTGTTGCAGATTCGCTTATTGCGGTTGACTGTCTCTTAAAAGACCGCCCCGAAGATGCAGAAAACCTTTTAGATGCTCTCCGCAATAACTTTGAGGGATATGAAGAACTCCATAAATATCTCCTCTCCTGCCCGAAATTCGGTAATAACAATTCCTTGGCAGACAAAGAGTGTGCAGAAGTCTGCAGTAAAGTTGCAGATATGATAAACGGCAGTCTCAACTATCTCGGCAATCCTTTCAGAGCCGATTTCAGTTCACCATCTACCCACCTTACCTACGGTTATCAGGTTGGTGCTCTTCCCGACGGCAGAAAAGCACGCGATATGATGAATTACGGCATTGACCCGCTTTACGGTGACGCTTCAAACGGACTCGGATTCCGCACCCTTTCTATGATGAAACTGCCATTTAGCAAAATGAAAGGCGGTTGCGCTTCTCACTTTGGTATTGACCCTAAGTATTTCTCTACTGATACTAATGAGTCTAAAGGTCTTGAATTCAAAACAAAGGTAATTTCCCCTCTGTTCTTTAATCCCTTAGCAAAAGAGGAAAATCCTTTCTATCTCTATGTAAATGTAACCACTCCCGAAACACTCAGAAAGGTGCTTGCAAACCCCAAAAAGTACGCTCCGAACGGTGTTTACATTATGAGAATTCACGGTACATTTGTTAACTTCCTTGACCTCTCACCATCTATTCAGCAGGATATTATAACGAGGCTTGACCTAAATTCTACGGGAGGTATAGGCTGTTGAGATTTTTAGGACTTGATATCGGCACTACCTCTTTAAGTGCCGTAGTAATAGACGGCGAAAACGGAAAAATCCTGAAAGCCGAAACTTTAGATAATGATGCCAATCTTGTGTCATCTGACCCCGACCGCAGAATGCAGGACCCTGAAAAAATCATAGATAAACTGCTTTTGCTTAAAAATAATTTAGTAAAAGAATTTGCGCCCATTGATGCAATAGGTGTTACAGGTCAGATGCACGGTATTTTATATCTTGATAAAGATGGAAAGCCCGTAAGTCCGCTATACACTTGGCAGGATGCGTCAGGCTTGAAGGAGTATAAAGGCTCAACATACGCTCAGTATCTTTCAAATTTAACGGGATATAATTTAGCATCAGGATACGGCATGGTGACAGATTATGTGAATAGAGATTTGGCAAGGGTTCCTCAAAACGCTGTCACTTTCTGCACAGTTCACGATTTTGCCGTAATGGCACTGACAGGCAGAAAAACTCCTCTCGTTCATT